>CAZANL010000038.1:0-11901 GCA_964486115.1 uncultured Planctomycetota bacterium | reverse complement strand
GAGCAGAACCTCGACGGCGAGCGGTTCTGCGTTCGTGCGCAGGACATCGAGTCGCAACTGAATCCCAGACCCTAGAACGGCGATTCAGCGATAAGTGCCGCGCCTGAAAGGACTTGATGGCCGCGGTGAGACGGCGGACCCTGGGGCTTCCTGGCGAGCGGTCCGTGCGCGTACTGACCGCAGGCTACTAGAGCTTCCGGCGCATCCTCTCTGAGAGAGTGCGGCCCAGGCGCGTCAGTTCCTGCTGGACGGCCTCTATGGCGACTTCTTTGATCGGCGAGCTCGACTCTCGTGTGTGCTGCAGGTCGTCCAGCCGCGCCCTCAACTCATCGATTCTCATGCTAATTCTGGCAGTTCGAGTCATCTTGTTGTCCACCCCCGTGCTTCCTGCCTAATCGATTACTCACGGAACTCTGTAGTTACCATCGCAACTGATGTGCCGGAATTCCATTTCCATCCACCGAGTCGTGCAATCCATTAGACACCTATAGCTTAAGTTAGTTTCAACGGGATTGCACAGAAACAGCCAAAACCCGCGGAGTGACCATTTTTGTGACCTGGATGTCCCTCGGGGCTTGCACCCGGAGCAGCAATAGCCTACTCTTGGGTAGTCTATTCTGGAGAACGCCGTGGGATCTTTTGTCAACAGGACCCGAGAGCTGGCCACCCTGGGAGGGGCTTGCGACAGTGAAAGGTCCGAAATGGTTGTGCTTTATGGCCGCAGGCGAGTCGGTAAGACCGAACTCCTGCGCCATTTCACCCGGGATCGGCCCTGCCTGTTTTTCAGTGCGGACCTCTCGACGGAGTCGGACCAGCTCCGGCAGTTCTCTGAACTGATCTACCGACACACCAGTGATCCTGCCCTGCAGGGCGAACGATTTACCCGCTGGGACAACTTACTCGAGTATCTGGTAGCTCGCGCACAGAACGAGAAGCTGCTCGCGATCATCGATGAGTTCCCCTACCTGTGCGCTTCGAACAAAGCGCTGCCCAGTATCCTCCAGCGGATCTGGGACGACAGCTACGAATCCTGCCGGCTGAAGCTGATCCTGTGCGGCTCGACGCTCTCGTTCATGGAGAAGGAGGTGTTGGGACACAAGAGTCCACTCTATGGTCGGCGAACAGCCCAGATTCATCTCGGACCGCTGGGATTTAACGATCAACGTCACTTCTTTCCGGATGCGACCCTGCAGGAGCGTGTCGCGTTGTATGGCACGGTCGGCGGGGTGCCGGCCTACATGGTCAAGCTGGACCCTGAGCGCACTCCGATGGAGAACATCTGTGCGCGCGTGTTGACCAAGGGGACGTATCTGTATGAGGAAGTGCGATTTCTATTGATGGAGGAACTCAGAGAGCCGAATCGCTACTTCAGCATACTGCGGGCGATCGCGCACGGTCGAGAACGTAGCCAAGGCATCGCGCAGGAGACCGGTCTGGAGAATCAGCTGCTGTCGAAGTACCTGGGGGTGCTACGCGAGTTGCGGATCATCCAGCGCAGAGTGCCGATCACCGAGACTGACCCTGCGGGGTCTCGGCGCGGGCGCTACACATTCGATGATCCCTTCTTTCGCTTCTGGTTTCGCTACGTATTCAGTTATCGGTCGTTTCTGGACCAGGACCAGGTCGATCTGGTGCGGGAGCGCTTCGTCGTGCCGACCATCGAGGAGTTTCTCGAGCTGCCATTCCGCTCGGTGGTGCAGCAATGGCTGCAGGCCCGCAACGTGGCGGGGGATCTGCCGTTTCTGGTGCACGAGTTCGGCGGGTGGTGGTTGCGCAGCTCCGCCATCGACCTGGTGGGGTTGGACGACCAGCAGCGCGCGCTGGCGGTCAACACGCGGTGGTCCGGCCCCCCAGTTGGCGCGGCTGAGCTCGAGTCCTTCTTGCAAACGGTGGGTAGTTTTCGGGAGCACTATGGGTTTCGGGAGGTTTCGGCCGGATTCGTTTCCAAGCCGGGGTTTCTACCGGAGGCTGCCAGTCTGGCGCAGGGGCGAGGGTGCCAGCTCTGGGAGTTGGGAGATCTGACCTTTCCTTGAGGAGATTGCTGAGGTCGCCTGTTCCCCAGCACAGATCCGGGCGCTTAATAGTCCTTCCAGGCGCTGAACAGCGGTCCGAGCAGTTCCTGGTACTTACGCTCGCTGACCATCACCTGAATCGGCTGGTTGGCGTTCTGTACACCACCGGTGTACGGGGAGGCCGAGCCGCATCAGCCCAGCGTCATCTTGCCGGACGCAAGTGGCCGTCCGCCCTTGGAGCGGATTCGGACGTAGGGGGTAAAGGCGCTGGGCGTGAACAGTGAGTAGATCTCGCCCGCTCTGCCGGTGATCGTGATGCCAGACACGCCGACGCTGACCCTGCGGCCCTTTCGTACAGCACTGAAGTCCAGCGTGAAAGGGTAGCCCCAGCGTAGCTTCGCTGTCTTGCCGGTTTCGACGCGGACCGGGATGCCGGCCGTGATGTGGGCCTGCTTCTTGCCCTTGACCACCCTGCCCCAGGTCACCGTGTAGTTGCCGGCGGGCACGGTCAGTCCCACGGTCGAGGCATTGAAGCTCAGGTCAGCGCTCTTGATCACGGCCGCCGCCAGCTTGCCACCGGCCTTGAAGCCGCCGATCAGGTCGATCTTGCCCGTCTCGCCCAGCCAGTCCTTGAACCACACGACCGTGCCCGCGCGGTTGACTCTCATCTGGTACAGCTTGCCTCGGATCGACACCACCTTGCTCAGATAGCTCGCGTAGCGAGTCCGGCCAACGACCATCGCGTCGATTCCGTAGCCGTCGTAATAGCCGTCGCTGCTGTCGTCGATCAAGTGAATCGATGTGCCCTTGAAGCTGAGACTGCGGTAGCCTCCTCGCCGCGAGCGCCACTTGGCGCCGTTCTGTGTCAGCTGGACGGCGTAGCTGACGCGCTTCCCGCTGATTCTCAGTGGGACGCTGAAGGTCACGCGTTCGCCTCGCCCCCAGCTGTCGGCCGTGCCGTCGCCATTCAGGTCGATGCCGATGCGGTCGCTGCCCTTGGTGTGCAGGCGCAGCTGCTTGTCGCCGGGCAAGGAGATGAAGTCCTTTACGCAGGGTCTGGAGATCGTCTTTGGCGATTCGAAGGGAAATCGTGGCGCCGCGCGGTGCCGGGTCCTGATCGCCGTCCAGCCGTCTCCGGTGGGCGACTTGCCCTGCTGGGGTGGTTTGTCCTTGCCGTGTGGAGTGATGCTGCCATCGGTGTTGGCCAGCCCAGGGAACAGACCGGCACAGAGCAGCATGCCGCAGATTGTACGTGCACTCATCGAGCGAGACCTCGGGTAGGGACCTGATCCGTAGAACAGGCTATTCCCTGGTCCCGCTCGATCCCCCCCAAGTTTTTGGGGGAGCGGTTCGTCCGATGGCTTGCGGGGCTGTTAGCCGTGCTCGATCGCTGCGTGAGCAGCGGCCAGGCGCGCAATCGGCACCCGGAATGGGGAGCAGGAGACGTAGTTGAGCCCTGCCCGGTGACAGAAATCGATCGAACGAGGGTCGCCGCCGTGCTCACCGCAGATCCCGATCTCCATGCCGGGTCGGGTTGCCCGGCCCTTCTGGACCCCCATGGTGACCAGTTGGCCGACCCCGCCCTGATCCAGCGTGTCGAACGGGTTGGACGGTAGAACGCCCTTCTCCTGGTACTCGATCAGGAAACTGGCCTCGGCGTCATCGCGCGAGATGCCGAAGGTGGTCTGTGTCAGGTCGTTGGTTCCGTAACTGAAGAACTCCGCATGCTCGGCCAGTTGATCGGCTGTCAGGGCTGCGCGCGGGATCTCGATCATCGTGCCGAACTTGTAGGCCACCTTGGCGCCCTTCTCCTTCATCACCTGCTTGGCCACCGTTTCCAGCTCGACCTGCTGGGTTGCCAGTTCGTTGACGTGGCTGGTCAGCGGGATCATCACCTCGGGACGGACGTCGACACCTTCGCTGGCCACCTCGCAGGCCGCCTCGATAATGGCGCGGACTTGCATCCGGGTGACTTCCGGCCGGTGGATGCCGAGTCGCACGCCCCGCAGACCAAGCATCGGGTTGGCCTCGCGCAGTGACTCGACGGATTGCAGCAGGGCCTCCTTCTCGGCCAGCAGCTCGGGGTTGTCACCTCTGACCCGCAACTCGGTGACCTCGACCAGCAGGTCATCGTGACT
The DNA here is from genome assembly GCA_964486115.1 of uncultured Planctomycetota bacterium. Taxonomy (GTDB): domain Bacteria; phylum Planctomycetota; class JACQVV01; order JACQVV01; family CAZANL01; genus CAZANL01. The sequence goes on along the minus strand of CAZANL010000038.1, from coordinate 7,751 downwards.
TGGCAGAAACTCATGCATTGGCGGGTCGAGTAGGCGAATGATCACCGGCAGGCCGTCCATTGCGCGAAACAGGCCGGCAAAGTCGTCACGTTGTAGCGGCAGGAGCTTGTCCAGCGAAGCCTGACGTTCCTCGCTGCTCTTGGCCAGGATCATCTCCTGGACGGTGTTGAGCCGCTCCGGGTCGAAGAACATATGTTCGGTGCGGCACAGGCCGATCCCCTGCGCGCCGAACTTGCGGGCTCGCACGGCGTCCTCGGGGTAGTCGGCATTGGCCCAGACCTGCAGGCGCCGCAGCTCATCAGCCCAATCCAGGATCTGCAGGAGGTTCGGGTCGTCGAGCTCCGGGGCGAAGGTCTCGATGGCGTCGATGAACACCTCGCCGGTGGAGCCGTCGAGCGAGATCGTCTCGCCCTCCTTGATGACTCGACCGCCAACGGTCATCTGACGACTTTCCAGGTCCAGCTGGATCTCGGTGCAGCCGACGACGGCGGGCGTGCCGAACTGCCTGGCGACGAGCGCCGCGTGGCTGGTTTTTCCGCCGCGACAGGTCAGGATGCCTTCCGCTGCCAGCATGCCATGGACATCGTCAGGCTTGGTCTCGGGGCGGACCATGATCACGGGGCGGCCGCTCTTGCCCCACTCCTCGGCCAGATCGGCATCGAAGGCGGCAGCGCCGACGGCGGCGCCGGGAGACACCTCGAGGCCACGTGTGTACAGGCGGCCGCTCTTACGAGCCTCTCCCTTGGCGCTCTCGATGAACTGGGGGTGCAGAAAGAAGTCGACGTGATCCGGTGAGATCCGGCAGACCGCTTCCTCCCGGTTGATCAGCCCCTCGCTGACCAGGTCGACAGCGATCTTGACCGCGGCGTTGGCGGTTCGCTTGCTGTCGCGCGTCTGCAAGAACCACAGGCGACCCCGTTCGATGGTGAACTCGACGTCCTGTACGTCGCGATACTTGAGCTCGAGGTCTTGGAGGATACCCTCGAACTCGCCCCAGGTCTGCGGCATTTCGGCCTGCATGTCGGTGATCTCTTTGGTCGGGCGGGTGCCGGCAACGACATCTTCACCTTGTGCGTTGGTCAAGTAATCGCCTGAGATGACCTTGCTGCCGTCCGACACGTTGCGTGTGGTCGCGACGCCCGTGCCGCTGGTATCGCCCATGTTGCCGAAGACCATGGTGCAGATGTTGACCGCGGTACCCAGGTCGTGGGCGATGTTGGCTGCGTTGCGATAATCGAACGCCCGCTTGCCGTTCCAGGACTTGAATACCGCTTCGGTGGCCAGGCGCAGCTGATCCAGCGGTGCGGTGGGGAAATCGGTGCTCGTGTTCGAGCGGTAGATTTCCTGGAACTTGCCCGTGATAGCCTGGAGATCCTCGGCGGTCAGCTCGGAGTCCTGCTCGACGCCGCGTTTGGCCCGGTACTCGGTCAACACCTCCTCGAACGGGTGGTCGCTGATGTTCATCACCACACAGCCGTACATCTGGACCAGTCGACGGTACGCATCATAGACGAAGCGTGGGTCGTCGGTCAGGGTGATCATGCCCTGCGCGGTCTCGTCGTTGAGGCCGATGTTGAGTACGGTGTCCATCATGCCTGGCATGGAGAACTTGGCGCCGGAACGGCAGGAGATCAGCAGCGGGTCGTTCGGGTCGCCAAAAATCTTGCCGGTCGATTTCTCGATCGACTTGAGCGCGACGAGCACCTCCTCCCACATGCCGGCGGGAAACTGTTCACCCTCGGCGAGGAAGCTGTTGCAGGCCTCGGTGGTGATCGTGAAGCTGGGTGGAACTGGAACGCCGAGACGGGTCATCTGGGCCAGGTTGGCGCCCTTGCCGCCTAGCAGCCCACGGACCGAGTCCCAGTCACCGCCGACGTGATTCTCGGCGTCCTCTACTTCACTGGACAGGAAAACCCATTTCTTGGCTGACATGCGTACGATCTCCGTATTCGAGCTTGGGAAGCCTCGATTTTGCCAGACATGGGGTTTTTTACAATCCTCAGGGTGGACGATTTGTTGCCGTAAGGTCCAGCGCCAGAAGTGACTATGGCGGTGGTGCAGCGTGGAAACTCCATCTGGCGCAACGCAGGCAGGGTGGTTCGCTGGGGGGTAGGCCTGGTGGACATGATCCCAGAACGCTGATAGTTTGGCGAGCGTGGAACAGCTGCGCTATCTCGAGGTGCTCAACGACACCGCTGCGGTAGTTGCCGCCAGCGATAGCGTGCGGGAGGCGCTCGGTCGGACCGTGGAGCTGGTGGCGCGGCGGCTGGGCCTCGACGTCTGCTCGATCTACCTGTTCGACGCAGAGGTCGAAGAGCTGGTGCTGGCAGCCAGCCACGGCCTGCTGCCGGATTCGATCGGGAAAGTGTCTATGGGGCTGGAAGAGGGCCTGACCGGATTGGTTGGCAAGACTCAGCGTCCTCTGTTTACCTCCTCGGCTCAGGAACATCCGCAGTTCAAGTTCTTTCCGCAGACCGGTGAAGAGCGCTTCACCTCTTTCGGCGGGATCCCCTTGCTGCGCCACGGCAAGCTGGAGGGGGTGCTCACGGTTCAAACGGCCCGACAGTACGAGTTTGGCGCTAACGAGCAGTTGATGCTGGCAACACTGGGCGGCCTGGTGGTCTCGATCATCGATGTCTCGGAGCTGTTGGCGCGCTCGGAAGCCCCGCCCAGTGAGGAGCGGGCTCTGTGCCTGACCGGTCTGGGGACCTCCCCCGGTATCGGCATGGCGCGCGCCGTGGTGATGGGGGTTCGGGCAGAGAACCTGCCTCCTCCGGCCCAGGAGTCCCTGTGCGCTGCGGAGGAGCTCGAGCGGTTCGAGGAGGCGCTCGCCGAGTCATTCGAGGAGGCGGATCGGATGATCGCTTCGCTGCGTGAGGCAGGCGCTGGTGGTGAGGCGGTCGAGATCCTCCAGGCCCATCGCACGCTGCTCGGCGATCCACACTTCGTCGATACCGTGCGTCAGCTGATCTCTCAAGAGCAGCAGGGTGCCAGCGCCGCCGTGATCAATGCGATCAGCCCGACGATCGAGGCCTTCTCGAAGATAGAGGTGCTGCAGGAGAAGTCGCACGATCTGATCGATATCCGAACCCAGTTGCTTGCGCACCTGGGTCTCTCGGTTGAATCGGAGATCATCGGTGACGAACCCGTGGTGGTCATGGCGCAGACACTGACCCCGGCGCAGACCGCGACTCTCGACCCGGACACCGTGGTGGCCGTCGTGACCGAGCACGGTAGCGAGACCTCCCACATGTCGATATTGGCCCGTTCGCGTGGCATCCCGGCGGTGGTTGGCGTGGCCGGTTTGCTGGAGAAGATCCGCCGTGGTGATACGCTGCTCGTGGACGGGCACAACGGCTTCGTCTTCGTCAATCCCGACGAGCGGACTTGCACGGGCTATTTCGAGCGCAAGGAGCAGGAAGAAGCCGCTCATCAGGCAATCGTCAAGAATGTGGAGCGGTATGACGCGGGGGGAGGGGTGACGCCGCACCAGGTCGAAATCAACCTCGGCTTCAGCGGCGAGGTTCAGCAGGCGATCGATAGCGGCGCGCAGTCGGTGGGCTTGCTGCGCACGGAGTTCTTCTACATGCAGCGGTCGGCCTGGCCTACCGTGTCGGAACAGACGGCCTACTATAAGCGGATCTTTGCTGCATTCGAGGGCGGAGCTGTCACCGTGCGGTTGGTCGACATCGGTGGCGACAAGAAGCTTCCGTTCATGGAGGAGCTCGACGAACCGAACCCGATCCTCGGGTTGCGCTCGGTACGCTGGCTACTGGAACACCCGGACATCTATCGAACGCAGCTGTCCGCCGTCATCGGGGCGGCCGATGTGTCTCCAGGGACCACGGTGCGAATCATGGTGCCGATGGTCACTTCGTTGTGGGAGATGCGCGCGGCGCGCGAAATCTACACGGAGGTGCGCAAGCAGTCCGGCAGCTCTCGACAGCTCCCATTCGGCATGATGGTCGAGGTGCCCGCCGTACTGTACCAGCTCGAAGACTACCTGCCAGTGGCGGATTTCTTCTCGATCGGTAGCAACGATTTGGTTCAGTACATGATGGCCGTCGACCGCAACAATGAGCGCGTTCGCGATCGGTATGTGCCACATCACCCTGCCGTGCTACACGCGCTATACGGTGTGGTGACGCAGCTGAGGCGGCACTGGCGCGTCCCGTCGGTCTGTGGCGAGATGGCGTCGATGCCGGCGACAGCGCTGGCCCTGATGGCCCTGGGGTTCGAGCGGTTCAGTGTCCTGCCCCGCAACTATCCGCTGATTCGCTACCTCTCACAGTCGGTCGTCGCGGAGAACCTGGACGTGCTCCGACAAGAGTTGCTGGCCCAGGACAACGCCGATGCCGTCGCCTGGCTGCTGCGTGAGAAATTGCGGGAGCATGCGGATCTGCTGGCCCGGATCTGAGCGCTTCTTCCCGGTAGGGCGGCTGCCGAAACGGACTGTCGTGTTCCTAGAGGGTGCCCTTGGTGGACGGGACACCTTGACGCCGCGGGTCGATGGAGGCCGCCTGGCGCAAGGCGAGCGCGAACGCCTTGAACATCGACTCGACGCGATGATGCATGTTGCGTCCGGTGACCGATTTCAGGTGGAGGGTGGCACGGGCGTTTGAAGCCAGCGCCTTGAAGAAGTCCTCCACCAGCTCGAGAGGGAACTCGCCCACCAGGCCCTCGTCGAAGGGCGCCTCGAAGCAGAGTGAGCCGCGCCCCGAGAAATCGAGGCAGCAGAAACCAAGCGCCTCGTCCAGCGGTGCGTACGCGTGTCCGAAGCGGACCAGCCCCGCACGGTTGCCGAGGGCTTGGTCGAGGGCCTGGCCGAAGCAGATGCCGACGTCTTCGGTGGTGTGGTGGGGATCCACCTGCAGGTCCCCCTCTGCTCGGACCTCGAGGTCGATCAGGCCGTGTCGGCAGATCTGGTCCAGCATGTGATCGAGGAACGGGACCCCGGTGGACAGCGACGCCTGTCCCGTTCCGTCGACCGTGAGACACACGGTGACCGCTGTTTCCTTGGTCTGACGTTCGATTCGGCCCTGTCGACTCATCCCATCTCCTCGCTCAGTGCTTCCAAGAAGCGGTCGGCTTCCGTGTCGGTCCCGATCGTCACCCGCAGGCAGTCGCGCGTCCGGGAGTGATCCAGATAGCGGACGAGTACCCTGCGGCGAGCCAGTGCTCGCTGCAGGTCCGGCGCGTGGGGGCCGACCCTGACCAGGACGAAGTTGGCCCCCGAAGGATAGACGAACAAGCCCTGCTCCCTCAGAGCGGCTGCCAGCCGCTCGCGAGTCTTGCGGATCCGGGTGACATTCTCCCGCATCCAGTCGATCGATGCCAGTGCTGCTTCTCCCGCAGCAAGCGCCAGCTGGTTGACGTTGTAGGAGTCCTTGACCTTGTTCATCCCCTCGATCAGTTCGACCGGTCCGACAGCGAAGCCGAGCCGCAGTCCGGCCAGCGAGAAGGACTTGGAGAACGTGCGCACCACGACGACGTTGTGGCAGCGCTGGACCAGGCTCATGCAGTCGGTGTCGGCGAAGTCGACATAGGCCTCGTCCACGACGAGCAGGCCGTCGATCCTCCCGGCAAAATGGGCTACCTCTTCGGGGGCCAGGAATGTGCCGGATGGGCTGTTCGGGTTGGCCAGGAATGTCAGGCGTGCTGTGGGCCAGGCATCGGGCAGTCGGTAGTCCGCGGTAAAGGGGACTCCGATGTGCCGCGCGCCGTTTATTCGGGCCAGCGTGGGGTAGAGGCTGTAGCTCGGATCGGGGGCGGCAAGCGCGTCGCCGGGCTCGACGACCGTCCGGATCAACAGGCTGAGGATCTCGTCCGACCCGTTGCCCAAGAAGACCGCGTCGGGGTCGACGCCGTAGACCTCACCAACCGCGCGTCGCAGGCCGGCTCCTGATGGGTGCGGATAGAAGCGCAGTCCGGGCCCGACCCGCTCTCGCAGGGCCTCCAGCACGGCCGGACTCGGCGGGTAGGGGTTCTCGTTGGTGTTGAGCTTGATCACCCCGGCCTCGGTGGGCTGTTCTCCAGGAACATAGCCGGTCAGTGCGTCGATTTCTGGTCGGACGAAGTTCATCCGTAGGGGTTGCCTCCCCAGACATCGGCTGATTTGAGGTTGGGCAGCTCCCAGCCCATCGCCTCATGACAGGTTGGGTCGGTGCCCGACAGCCATGCCCTGGCCACCGTCGGGTCCGTTCGTAACTCGGCGGCCACCTGCGTCAGCGGATGGCCGGCCTCGAGCTTGGCCAGCGCGGTGAGCAGGACCTCCGTTGGCGGGGCCTCGGGAAAGGTGATGCCCAGGCGCGCGGCGAACGGCGTGATGCGAATGGCGCTGGCCAGCCGCCATCCGGTCACGCCGGCCGCGACAGCCCAATCATCCGCGGCTCGCTGATCGGGGAAGTGCTCCTTGTGTTCGATCTGGCCCTCCCGCACACGATAGATGGTGACCATTTCGCTGTGCTTGGAGTTCCAGACGGCCTTGATGTGGCTGCCGTCCGGCAGCTTGGCGACAAGCTTGTAGGCCGCGGTCATACCCGCCCCGCGATCATCTTCGTCAGCAGCCTGGGGTGCGGGTGCCGCTCGTCGATGCGAGTCAGGCCTGCCGCACGTGCTATCCGGACTGCTTGTTCCCATTCCGGGCGGGAGGTGGGTCGGTTGATCTCCTCGTATTTGAACGCCTTGTACTCGGGACGGTACTGATCCATGATGTTGATGAACGTCTCGGGCGACACGTCGTCGTGTAGCCAGCGCATGGCGTCCTGTGTGCCGGCCAAGCGGTTGGGCATCACCAGATGGCGAACGAGCAGTCCGCGGACCGCCAGGCCTTCGCCATCGAAAACCAGATCACCCACCTGCCGGTGCATTTCGAGGATCGACTCGCGCACGACCGCAGGGTAGTCCGGTGCGAGCATCATCCGGCGGGAAATCTCGCTGTCCCAGAACTTCAGATCCGGCATGTAGATGTCGACCAAGCCATCCATCAACTTCAACCCCTCGAGCGAGTCGTAGCCGCTGGTGTTGTAGACCAGGGGGACGCGGAGCCCACCTTCGATCGCGTGGGGTAGGGCTTCGAGCACCTGCGGTAGGGCGTGCTCGGGCGTGACGAAGTTGATGTTGTGGCAGCCGGCCGACTGCAGCTCGAGCATCATCCCGGCCAGTCGGGGTGGGCTGACTTCTTCGCCGTTGCGCGCCTGGCTGATCGAGTGATTCTGGCAGAACCGACACTTCAGGTTGCAGGAGCTGAAAAAGATCGTTCCCGAGCCGTTCCAGCCGCGCAGGCAGTCCTCCTCGCCAAAGTGGGCGAAGTGACTACTGACAAAGCTGAACCGACCGGAGTGGCAGACAGCGGTCTGGTCCTTCAATCGATTGACGCCGCAGTCACGGGGGCAGACCGTGCACGACTCGAGCAGTTCGAGACCGCGCTCGATCCGCCCATGCAGGCCGGGTTCGGCGGCGTACGTCTCGAGGTAGACTGGCTGCAGATCGAGCATTGTGGCAATCTTACGTGTCGGTCTGCGGTGCAGTCAAACCCGGTCCTTGTGATTCGTGTTACAATCCGCGCATGATTCGTATGCGCTGTGGTCAGTGCCGGAAGCTACTCCGCTTTTCGCTCGACCTCGCGGGTAAGCAAGCCAACTGCACGGCTTGCAATGCGTTGATTTTGGTGCCCGTCAAGTCGGACCCACACTGCGAGACCCGGCTGGACAACCCCGTGCTCAGCAAGGAGGTGGCCCGACAGGAGTTGA
>CAZANL010000037.1:14224-15426 GCA_964486115.1 uncultured Planctomycetota bacterium | reverse complement strand
GGAGATCGACCACTCGGTGATCAGCGCCTCGGACTCGTCCAGCAGGGTCGGGTCCTCGATGTACTGCTCCAGGATCTCCCTGATCGTCTTCTGGTCCATACGCAACCAACTATACCAAGCAAACGTGGGAGATTTACCCTGATTAGGACAGCTGCTTGGGCTAGATCCGGTGGATTTGCCTTGGGAGAGGGGTCGCCGTAGGCTTGTGTGTGGAAGATCTTGAGCTGGGTCAGCGAATCGACGAATACACCCTGATCGAGCCCGTCGGCGCTGGCGGATTCTCGGTGGTGTGGAGGGCCCGGAACGAGGCCACCGGCGGACAGGTCGCACTGAAATTTCCGTTGGTTGAGGAGTTTCTCTCACACCTGCGGCAGCAGGCGAACCTCTCGGGTCTGATCGAGGACCCGTGTGTCGTCCCGATCACCCACTCCCGCCTGACCAGCAGCCCGCCGTATCTGGTGATGCCCTGGGTCGACGGGACACCGCTGGTGCTATCCAGTGAGCCGCCGGGGCTGGAGCAGATGGCTGGGGTCGTGGAGGGGCTGGAGCGTCTGGCCGAAGTTGGCCGCATCATGGCCCGGCTGCACGACCGGGGGATCATCCATGGCGATCTGAAGCCGGGGAACATGGCGATCTGAAGCCGGGGAACGTGATCCTCGGCGCGGAAGGCCAGTGCCACTTGCTCGACCTGGGGCTGGCTCGGCTGCAGGTCGAAACCCGGCTGCAGCGCTCGCTGGCCCAGTCGCTGGTCAGCGTTTCGGGCGAGTCGATCGCGGGCACGCTGGAGTATATGGCCCCGGAGCTGCTGTGCGGCGGGTCTCCGAGTTCTGCCTCGGATGTCTATAGCCTCGGTGTCATGCTGCACCAGCAGCTGACCGGCCGCTCGCCTGCGTTCGGGGTCAGTCCGCGCCAGCTGAACCGGTATATCCCACCGGGGATGGAAGAGCTGCTGCGTAGCATGCTGAATCGCGAGCCGAGCCGTCGTCTCGAGTCTGCGCAGGAGGCGGCCAGCCGGCTGAAACGTTTCGCTCTCGGGGAGCGGAAGTGTCTCGAGCAGCGCAACGGCCACGCTCGGCGCGCGGTGTTCCAGGCTCGCATGGCGGTGTTGCGCAAGGGGGTCGGCTCGCTGGGTGTGGCGCTGGTCGTGGCCGTTCTCATCGCCCTCGTGCTGTTCAACGTCGGGGAGCTGTATGGCCAGGGCC
>CAZANL010000037.1:2246-14214 GCA_964486115.1 uncultured Planctomycetota bacterium | reverse complement strand
TCATGACGCCCGTCGTGGTCCCCGCATTTCTGGTTGTCGTTGGCATGTTGCTGGGCGTGACGACGATCAATGCCTGGGCTCTCGGGGTTCCGGAGAAGACCTACAAGGAGCGGAAGGGCCATCCGATTTGGACCTTCATGATGCAATGACCGACGTTGCCGAAGGTCTGGAGCTGTCGGGCCACGGGCTGGTCTAGCGAATCAGCGAGGGAGCCTTCTGCGAGGTCTGGCGCGGTGAGAACCTGGAAAACGGCCAATCCGTGGCGGTCAAGCTGGCACTCGACGACGTGGGTCGGCGGATGATCGCCGCCGAGGTCGAGATCGCCGGGCTGCTGGCCGAGGCCCGCGAGACCGGGGTGGTCCCGGTGTGGCACCACGGTGAGGAGCCGGTCGCTCATCTGGTGATGCCCTGGATCGACCAGGGCTCTCTCCGCGATGAACTGGACGGCCTGGACGGCTGGAGACGTCGCGCCGATGTGCTGCGGCGTTTTATCGAGCTGGTTGGAGCGATGGGGAGGATCCATACGAAGCATGGGCTGATCCATGGGGACCTCAAGCCGGGAAACGTGCTGGTGGGGGGAGAGTACATGCCATACGGGGATGGCTCGCCATGGAGCTTTCGAGAGCGGCCTGGAGCGATCCCGTCCCGCCTCAGCTCCAGGCGCTTGGCGCTGACCGACTTCGGTCTGGGGCGCGAGATCCAGGAAGCTCGGCGGGGACAGTCGCTGTGTCACTCGATGCAGTCGGCGGATGGACTGATCGGCGGCACGATGGCCTACCTCGCGCCCGAACTGATCAAGGGCGCTGCGCCTAGCTGTCGCGGTGACGTCTATGCCCTGGGTGTGATGCTGCACGAGGTGCTGCTCGGCCGCCGGCCGGACAAGGCGCTCGGAGCGGAGTCTCTACGCCCGCTACTGCCCGATCCGGTGATCGAGGTCTTGCTCAAGGCCCTGGCGTTCGATCCGAGAGAACGCTATTCCGGCGCACTTTCCATGTGGGGCGAGCTGAAGGACATCTCGGCGCTGACTGCGAGCGGTCCGATGCACTGGGCCCGTCTGACGGGACGGTATCTGCAGGCTGCGCTGGCTGCCTTCTTCATCACACTGCGCTACGCCTCGGTGCTCGTATTGTTGGCGTCCTACGCTTGGTTGCTGCTGCTGGGTGTCACCGAACACCCCGTCGTGTGGCTGTCCTTTCTCCCGATCCTGGGCTTCCATTACTTTGTCCGCTGGGAAGGGGTAGAGACGTCAAAGGAAGCACCGCTGAGGCGATCCGGCGAAGTCGTCTCCCGACAGTAGTTGCAGTGGTCCGGCCAAAATGCGAAACTAAACGCTAACGCTGGCCAGTCTGGAGAAGCGTGATGCGTGTGCTGGGACGAGTCGGATTGCTCTGTTTTTTCTGTGCTCTGCCGTCGTGGAGCGACAGGGCCGAGCTGGAGCCGCTGCCCGAAAAGCAATGGAACGCGGCACACGCCGCGCACTTGTTGGCGCGGGCTGGGTTTGGCGGAACCCCCGAAGAGATCCGGCGGCTGGCCGGTATGCCGCTGGCCCAGGCGGTTGCCTGGGTGGTGGACTACGAAGGCCGCCCCGCGGGGAGCGACCTGACGCTGTCGCCACGGGAGGGGGACCCGGAGCACGATCAGCGGATCAAGCGGGAGCTGGATGTCCGGCTCCGGCGGCTGCGGGAGCAGAACCGCCACCGTGAGATGACACCTGAATTGCAGCGTCAGCTGGAGCGAGCCGCCGAGCAGCAGGCTGTTGGCGCGGTGCTCTATCGGCTGCGCCTCAGCTACGCACAGCAGCTGCGGGGTTGGTGGCTGCGCCGGATGGTCCGTGGCGTCCGGCCGCTGGAGGAGAAGATGACCTTGTTCTGGCACGGACACTTCGCCACTGGCCTGAGCACCGTCTACAGCGTGACGCTGATGAAGCATCAGAACGACCTGTTCCGCCGGCACGCGACGGGCAACTTCGGCCAGCTGCTGCTGGGTGTGGCGCGGGATCCGGCGATGTTGCGCTACCTGGACGGAGCCCGAAACAACAAGCGCAACCCCAACGAGAATTTCTCCCGTGAGTTGCTCGAACTGTTCACGCTCGGGCGTGGCAATTACACGGAGCAGGATGTCCGCTCCGCGGCTCGCGCGTTCACCGGCTGGACCAGCGCGGGCACGCGATTCTACTTCAATCGTCGCCAGCACGACTACCGTAGAAAGACCTTTCTGGGTCGGACCGGGCGCTTCGATGGCACCGATGTGATCCAGATGCTGCTGGGGCACCCGGCCACCGCCCGGCGTCTGGTGACCAAGCTCTGCCGATTCTTCATCGGTCAGCAGCCCAGTGGCCCGCTGGTCGAGGGGCTGGCCCAGTTGCTGCGTCGCGGCAAGTACGAGTTGAAGCCGTTGCTGCGTACGCTGCTGGCGTCACGAGCTTTTTACAGTTCGGAGGCGGTTGGGCGCAAGATAAAGAGCCCGACAGAGCTGGTCGTCGGTGCGGTGCGGCAGCTCGGGCTTCCGCTCGAGAGCCTCGGCCTGGTCCAGCAGCAGATGGTTCGGATGGGGCAGAACCTGCTCGAGCCGCCCAACGTCAAGGGCTGGGATGGCGGTCGGGCCTGGATCAACAGCGCCACTTTGCTGGTGCGCTACAACCTGATGTACGACGTGGTGATCAGTGGGCAGCGCAACGCGCGCCAGCGGCGCACTCGCAATCCACTGGCCCCGGGATTTGGCTGGACGGCCAACGAACTGCTGGAGCTGCCGATCCTGAAGGCTTGCGTCAGTTGCAAGAGCAGCCGGGAGGTGATCGATCTGCTGGCCCAGCGGCTGCTCGGCGGCCGGTTGACCAAGGCCCGGCGTGCGCAGCTGCAGGCGATGCTCTGGGATCCGCAGCAGCTCTTCGATGTCCGTCGTCCGAAGACCCGGATGAAGATTCTCTTCGTGTTGGTGTTGCTGAGCGCGACGCCGGAATACCAGCTTCACTGACGCGATGAACGGCCACACCTCCTGCCCAGGCTGCGAGCTTGAATTGCGGACCGCTGCAGCCCGCTGTCCGCGCTGCGGCCGGTGGCTTGGCCCCGTCAATCGACGGTTTGTCGTTGCGGTGCTGGTGGTCGTCGTCTTGCTGCTGGGTGCCTTTGTGGGCCTGATGCGGCAGCAATGGATTGCGCAGAGAGCGTCAGGAATGAGAGCGGCCGAGGAGGCTGCGCAGCGGCAGGAGCTGGAACGACAAAGGGCACAGGCCCAGCGTGCCGCTGAGCGGGCCGGGGCCGAGCGGACCGCTGAGCGGGTACCGCCCCCGATCGCGCGACGCTGCGCCGGCGACTGCGTGCGATATCGCAGCAGAAGCTGGTGGATGCGCTGCTCGACGAGCTGGAGCAGGATGCGCTGCGGAGAGTCGTCGAGCGCGCCAGCAAGTAAGGGGTCACCGGGTCCTGTTCAGTCCTGCCTGATGCGCGTCGTCGGGGCTGAAAGTTCGAGGTCCTGAGCGAGGACTCTGCCATCCGCTCGGTCGTCAGGGCTAGCCGCGCTTCTCTCGCTCCAGCACCTTGGTGTACTCCCGCCGGAGAATCCGCTGAGAGCCCTCCCGCGTCGTCAGGCCGATCTTGTCGAAGTAATCCAGCAGGGGAATGACATACTTGCGGGTCGTGTTCAGCTGGTCGCGGAACTCGGCCGAGATCAGCTCCCCTTTTTGCTGGATCTGCTCGACCACGATGTCCATCGCCCGCTCATAGTTGTCTCGGGCCAGCAGCACCCGCTCGTCCAGCTGGATCAGCTCGCCCTGCTCGATCGCCAGGTCGAGCAGGGGCTGCAGCTTGTGCATCTCGTAGTCCAGAATCTCGGGCAGCTGGTCCGGCCTGGGTGTCTGGAACCCCTTTTCCTGATAGACGATCAGCAGGGACTGGTAGAGCTCGCGCTCGACATCGGACAGCGACACCTCGAGCCCTTTCTGTCGCACCTTGCCACCTTCCCGGAGCAGGGCCCCCTGTCCGGCCAGCCCGCTGAGGATCCTCTCGAACAGCACCGGCCCCAGCCGGAGCTGGTTGCGCAGCTCGATCCCCTCACAGTACATCTTCTTCGGGTTGTCCTGGTGGAACGCTCCCAGCCGCTCCAGCAGGCGATCGCCGTAATCCTCGACGATCGACTTGTGTACCAGCTTGGCCTGCAACTTGATCAGCACCCCGTCCCGCTTCAACTCCTCCATCAGGCTGCGGAAGTCGCTCTGGGGCAGCTGCAGCTGTTTTTTCAACTCCGCCTCGCTGGTCATCAGCGGACCCGCCTCGCGGACCAGGATCTCTGCCTGCTCGCGTGGCGCGTCCAGCGTTTCCACCTTCTGCCGCACGCGGTCGACGATCCAGTCCCGATTGCGCTTGAGTCGGTATTCCGACACGCCGACCAGCGTCCCTCCGCCGACGGTGACCATCGGGCTCTGCAGCCGGATGACGTACGGGTCCCCGGCGGCGGCCACGATCGCCTCGTCCAGCCGCAGCTGCACCAGCGTTTCCCCGCCCGGCGGCAAGTCGTTCCCCTCGAGCAGGTAGACTCGCCCGAGAACCTCGGCCGTTCCGGTGTGAAAGCGGATCGCCGTCTGGTTGAGCAGTGGCTTTTTCGCGCTCTTGAGGTAGCGCAGCCGCGCCTCGAAGAAGCTGTGCGCCTCGAAATAGCCGGGCGAGGCGGCGACCATCCCGCGGTGGACGGTGTGGAAGTCGATGTCGGACAGGTTGATGGCCGAGGAGTGCCCCGCGCGAGCCGTGTCACTGGCTCCCTTGTACGCCTGAATGCCGCGCACGCGGCCCCGGTCGGCCTGGGGTAGAATTTCCAGCTCTTCTCCCTTGGACACTTCACCAGAGACGGGGATGCCGGTGATCACGGTACCGAATCCCTTGGCGCTGAACACGCGCTGAATCGGCATGCGGAACAGGCCTTCGGTGGTGCGGGGCTCGGTCGCCTCGATGAGGCCCACGAGCCGTTCGCGCAGGGCTTCGATGCCTTCGCCCGACACGACAGAGACCGGCAGCAGCGGGGCCTCCGCGAGGAAGGTTCGCTGAAGGAAGTCACGCGTGTCCTCGATCACGATCTCGAGCAACTCGGGGTCCACCAGGTCGGTCTTGGTGACGGCGACGACGCCACGTCCGATGCCGAGCAGCTGCATGATCTCGAGATGCTCACGGGTCTGCGGCATCACCCCGTCGTCTGCCGCCACGACGAGCAGGACCAGGTCGATGCCGGTGGCGCCGGCGACCATGTTCTTGACGAACTTCTCGTGCCCGGGAACGTCGACGATCCCTACCTTGCGGCCGTCTGGCAGTTCCCACGAGGCAAAGCCCAGGTCGATGGTCAGTCCGCGCTCCTGCTCTTCCTTCAAGCGGTCTGGATTGGTTCCGGTCAGGTGCTTGACCAGCGAGCTTTTGCCGTGGTCGATGTGCCCGGCGGTGCCGACCACGACGTTGAGTATCTTGGAAGCTGACATGGGATTGGTCTGTGGTATAGTCTGCCCTTCCCCCCAGATTCAAGGAGATTCTAGTGCCTCTGGTCCGCATTCAGAATGTATGGCGCAGCTTCGGTAAATCGCCGCTGCTGGTCCATGCGCTGAAGGACGTGAACCTGGATGTGGAGGCCGGCGACTTCCTGCTGATCACCGGGCGCTCGGGAAGCGGCAAGACCACCCTGCTCAATCTGATCTCCGGGCTGGACTCGCCGACGCAGGGCAGCATCACCGTTCGTGATCGGGAGCTGGCCCGGCTCGGTGACGCCAAGCTGTCCCGTTATCGCAATGCCGAGGTGGGTTACGTGTTCCAGGCGTTCCATCTGGAGACCCGTCGCACGGCGCTGGCCAATGTGACCACTCCCTTGCTGTTCACCAGCCTGGGGCGCAAGGCGGGGATCGAGCGGGGAATGGACGCTCTGGAGCAGGTTGGGTTGGCCGATCGTGCGCAGCAGCGGGCCGGTACGCTATCCGCCGGGCAGCGTCAGCGGGTTGCCTTGGCGCGGGCGCTGATCAACGACCCCTCGATCATTCTGGCCGACGAGCCGACAGCGAACCTGGACGCCCAGACCGCCGGGCAGATCTTCGAGATGATCCTCGCGTTGGTCAAAGACCATGACAAGACCGTCATTCTGGTCAGCCACGACAGGGACCTGGTCCTCCCGGAGGTCCGCCAGATCCTGGTCCAGGAGGGTGTAGTGTCGGAGACTCCGGCACAGGTGCGTGCCTGATGTATCAGCACAAGCTGGTCTGGTTGGCCGTCGAGAACCTGGGTATGCGGCTGCTGCGCACTCTGTTTCTGGTGCTGACGGTCGCGGTCGGGGCGGGCGCGACGATGTTCCTCTTTTCGTTCTATCGGGGACTTGACAGCGCGATCAAGGACAATCTGCTCAAGGGCATGCCCGAGCGGCAGCTCACGGTGGAGCCCGAGGGCGTCGCAGAGTCCTTCATGTCCGAACAGCTGCAGAGCATGTTGACGCTGGGCAGCAGCAGTATCAGGCCCAAGGGAATCACCCCGGCCGATGTCGAGGCGTTCAAGAGCTTGGCCGGCGTCAAGCGCCCGGTCAAGGTGATGCCCAAGCCGCTGCTGCCGTATGTCGTCCGCTGGCAGCTCAACGAGGATCGGCTGAGTGGCATCGCGTCGCTCTACAAGGTGGTCAAGACGATCACTCGGGGCCGGACGATCCGCGGCCAGAACATGTTCTTCGGGCTCGACCAGTCGCATGCGACCCAGGAGTTCTTCCGGTCGACCGGTCGGCGCATGCCGCTGGCCGAGGACGAGGTGCCGGTCTTCCTGTCCCGGGAGCTGCTGCGTGGAGCGAAGGATTTCTCGCAGATCCGGGGTTTCAAGCCGAACCAGCGCGAGAAGGTCATGCTCAAGATGGCCAACCGCCTGTTCTTCGACAAGGAGTCGACCGGTGTGCCGCTGATGATCCGCCTCGAGCGGTCCAGCGAGCAGCACGGGCTGGAGAAGAAATACGTTCCGGCGCGTATCGTCGGGTTCTACTCGGGTGCGCCGCTTGCCGGGCTCTCCATCCCGTACGAGAGTGTTCTCGAGTGGAACGAGTGGTTCAACGAGCACAACGAGGGCGAGCAGCGAGTTCCGCTCCTCTACAACTCGGTCGTGATCAAGACTCAGTCGACCGACGACATGCTGGCTGCGGCAGACGCCATCTCGAAGAAGGAAGGGCTCAAGGTCTCCGGTCGTTTGGTCACGGCGAGGCGCCTGACCAACTTGCAGAAGATGCTGCCGCCAGCAACGCTGTTGATCGGGATCATCTTGTTCTTCCTGGCTGCTGGTGGCATCGTGGTCGGCCTGTCGCTCTCGGTCGCGGAGCAGACCCGACGCATCGGCATCCTCCGAGCGGTGGGCTCCAAGCAACTGGACATCCTGTTCTTGTTCCTCTGCGAGGCACTGATCGTCGGTATGTTGGGTGTGCTGGTCGGGTTCTACCTGCAGATGGGCGCGATTCAGCTGGTCGACCCGGTGATCAAGGACACCATCCCGGGGATCTCTGAGATCAGCTCGATGTTCTATCCTTCGAGCGCTTTCAACTGGATCGTTGCCGTGGTCGGAGTGCTCGTCGCATTGCTCGCGGGACTGGTGCCGGCGTTCACCGCGACGCTGATCCGGCCGAGCGAGGTGCTCAAGGTCTAGCAATCGGTTCGCGGACTGGGCGGGCCGATATCCACGTGATCGTCGCCAGGTCTATTCCAGTTGCCGGAGCCTCGGAGTCTGGACTGGCGAAAGAGGCCTCTCAGGTTTGCTTGCCGATCGACTCGAACTGCGCGATCCGCTCCCGAGCCACTTCAGCTTCTTGAGACTCGGGGAACCGTTCGATGATATCCTGGTAGAGCTTGATGGCCGTCTTTCGGATACCCTCGGCCAGCGTCTGGCCTTGCGGGGAATCCGTTCTCTCGTGCAGCTGGTAAAAGGCCACCTTCTGTTCTTCGGCCTCGCTGAAGGTCCGTGCCAGGTCACCCGATTCTCCCCGGCCGGCCCGGATGTCCTCCAGCAACTGGACGATTCGCTTCTCCCGCTTGTTGAGCTGGCTGGACTGTGCGGAGAGGACGCCCAGGTAGCCGATGACTTCCTGTAGGCGGGCCAGCAGTCGGCCGCTCTGCAGTGCCAGCCAGATGCCGACTCCGAAGAGCATTGCCCCGGTCAGGATGAGGACGATCTCGGTCGCGGTCGGCTTGAGCATGACAGGCTGCTAGCCGCCCAGGGTGTCCTGTTCGATCTTCTCGGTGATCGCGGCCTCACCGACCGTGTCCCGGCCGTCGTCACTCCATTGCTTGTCGCGGCCCAGACTTTGCTGGTCGATGCGGACCTCGATCCGATACACCGGCACCTGGCCATCGGTTGTCGTGTCGGGAAGGATCCGGACGGTCAGTCGCGTGCGGATGTCGGCCACTTCGGGATCGGTGCCCCGCAGCTGCCAGCCGCTCTCGTACTTGCCCGCCTTCTCGTGTGTCGCCTTGGGCTCGTAGTAGGAGTTGCAGACCTTGACGAGCGACTTCCAGATTTCACTGCGGGTCCGAGCCAGCGGTCGGGTCCTGGTTGCGGCTGCATTGGCTGCAAGCGGCTTGTGGGCTTCGCTCAGCGCGTAGTCGCTGATGCCATAGTTGGCGAAGGAGATGACGATCTGCTGCATCAGCATCAGCTCCTTGTCCTCCCAGTACACGTTGCGACCCCACTCGGCCGCCTCCTTGAGGAGAGGCTGATCGACGTTCTCGTTCTCTTCCTTGAAGACGCGTAGCTTGACCGTCCACCGACGGTCGGCCACCGGCTTGTCCTGGTCCTCCTCGAGCGGCTCGAGCTCTATTTCTACCCGCGAGCGATAGCCCTCGAGGTAGTTGACGGCCAGGTCGTAGCGCCACTTGCTGATCAGGTAGCCGTCGTCCCATTCGGTCTTCGCATCATCGATCTCGTACTCGCGGGCTACGGCGTCTCGTAGTGCTTGCCAGAGTTTTCGGCGTTCCGCGATGACGGGCTCAGAGCGTGTCCAATGAACGCAGCCGGCAAGAGTAAGGGTCAGGGCGGCCAGCACGACCAGCCGGGTGGAGTATCTCATCGCGTTTGTTTCCTTTAACAAGGGAGCCTCGCCTAACAAGGGAGCCTCGCCGATGGGCGGGGCGAGACATGGTAGGGAGGCCCCCTTTGGCTGTCAATAGATTTCGCTGTGCCGCCGATGTGGCCTTAGCTATACTCGGGATCCACCCCAAAGAGGAAACCCGATGAGTCACACTATCGACGATCTGATCTACGACTGGAACACCATAGAGGGCCACGATGTGGCCCCTAAGTACCCGATCGAATTCGACGACGAGACGCTGCGCGACGGACTTCAGTCGCCGAGTGTGCGGGATCCCGAGGTCGAAGAGAAACTCGAGATCCTCCACTTGATGAACGATCTGGGCATCCATGCGGCGGACGTCGGTCTGCCCGGCGCCGGACCGCGCGCGCGAGAGCACGTGATGCGGCTGTGTCGGGAAATCCGGGACGCCAAGTTGAACGTTTCGCCCAACTGCGCAGCACGAACCCTCCAGCAAGACATCGAGCCGATCGTGGAGGTGTCCCAGACGATCGGGATTGCCGTCGAGGCGTCGGTCTTCATCGGGTCCAGCCCTATCCGCCAGTACGCGGAGAGTTGGACGATGGAGCAGATGCTACAGCACAGCCGCAATGCGGTGCTGTTCGCCGTCGAGAACGACCTCCCGGTGATGTACGTGACCGAAGACACCACACGTGCGCAACCCGAGGATCTGCGTCGGCTGTATACCACGGCGATCGAGTGCGGAGCTCGCAGGATCTGTGTCTGTGACACGTGTGGTCACGTGACGCCCAACGGCGTGGTCAACCTCGTGCGTTTCATCCAGTCAGTGGTGGCCGACACCGGTGTCGAAGGGGTCCAGATCGACTGGCACGGCCATCGGGACCGGAATCTCTCCATCCCCAACACGCTGGCGGCGATTCACACCGGGGTCCATCGAGTGCACGGAACCGCCCTCGGCATTGGCGAGCGGGTCGGCAATACACCGATGGACCTGCTGCTGGTCAATCTCAAGCTGATGGGGCTGATCGACAACGATCTGACCAAGCTGGGCTCCTACACGACCGCTGCGTCCAAGGCGGTTGGGGTGCCCATCCCGGTCAACTATCCGGTCTTCGGCGAGGACGCCTTCGAGACGGCCACGGGCGTTCATGCCGCAGCGGTGATCAAGGCGTTCGAGAAAGGTGACAGCTGGCTGGCCGACCGCGTCTATTGCGGTGTACCGGCGGGTGAGTTCGGCAAGGAGCAGAAGATCCGGATCGGTCCGATGAGCGGCAAGAGCAACGTCGTGTTCTGGCTCAGCCGCAACAACATCGAGGTCAGCGACGAGGTGGTGGACAGGATCTTCCGCAAGGCCAAGGAGACCCCTCGTCTGCTCGAGGACGAGGAAATCCGCCAGCTGGTCGGCAACAGGAACTAGAACCCGCCCACAACTCACAATGCTGGACACTGCGTGTCGAGAGGCACCTCCGCGATGTCCGACTGATGCTTCGGGCCAGAGCGCTGCACGGTCTCGATTCACGATTTCGGCAGGTCGGGGCGCTAGCTCACTCGGTCGACGACCTCGCTCAGTTCTTCGACGCGGTCGTCGCCATCGATGCGCAGGCCCAGGAACCGGACGCCCGCTGCGGCCGCGGCCCGGCGATCGTTGTCTGTGTCGCCTACGACGACGGCCTCGCCGGCCGGAACGCAAAAGTGCGCTGGCGCTCGGAGGACCATGTCCGGCGCCGGCTTGCCTTGCGGGACATCGGTGCCGCCGACCAGCAGGTCCGGGGTGAGACCGGCTCGGTCGAGGACCGGGCCGGCAATCTGCGTCGGCGTGTTGGTGATCACCGCGATCGAGCGTCCGACACGACGCAGCGCGGTGAAGACCGAGCGAGCGTCGGGGTCGATCCGATGGTGGCGAGCATGCGCGTCGTAATGCGCGGCGTAGGCCGCCTCGATCTGACTCTCGGTGTGATCGGGATAGAACACCCGGACGTCGGCCGCGACGCCCTGGCCCCAGGCTGCGTGGAAGGCTTCCGGCGAGATGTCGGGATACCCCAGCCGCCGGGCGACGTCACGGAGCAGATGGAACCAGACCAGGTAGCTGTCGACCAGAACCCCGTCCATGTCGAAGAGGATTGCCCTGAACACGGTCGATTATCCGGTATTCCTGTGGGCGAGGCCGCACCGATGCAATGGAGGCCGAGGAAAGGGAGCCGCGCCGAGCTTCATGGGTGCACGATGTGGATCAGAGCTGGTGGGTCCGTCTGGTTGAAAAGCCCGGGCCGGCCGTCCACGAGGGACGACCGGCCCAGTGTATGACCGCTTGGACTAGCCTATTGCGGCTGCGTAACGCTCGCCGACCGCGTCCCAGTCGACGAGGTTCCAGAACGCGGTGACGTAGTCTGGCCGGCGGTTCTGGTAGTTCAGGTAGTAGGCGTGCTCCCAGACGTCCAGGCCAAGAACGGGAGTCTTGCCCTCCATCAGCGGAGAGTCCTGGTTCTTGGTGCTGCAAACGCACAGGTTGCCGCCGCCATCGACGCAGAGCCAGGCCCAGCCGCTGCCGAAGCGGGTACCGGCCGCAGAGGCGAACTTCTCCTTGAACCCTTCGAAGCCGCCGAAGGTTGCGTCGATCGCCTGCGCCAGATCACCGGAGGGCTCCCCGCCCTTGTCCGGGCCCATGACCGACCAGAACAGCGAATGGTTGGCGTGGCCGCCGGCGTTGTTGGTCAGGCCCTGGCGGATATCGTCGGGGACGCTGCCGATGTCGCGAAGAAGATCTTCGACGCTCTTGGCAGCCAGGTCGGCATGCCCTTCGAGCGCGGCATTGGCCTTGGTCACGTAACCATTGTGGTGCTTACCGTGGTGGATCTCCATCGTCCGCGCGTCGATGTGTGGCTCGAGGGCGTCGTGGGGGTAGGGCAGCGCAGGCAGTTCGTATGCCATGTGAGTGACT
>CAZANL010000037.1:0-2236 GCA_964486115.1 uncultured Planctomycetota bacterium | reverse complement strand
CGGTGAGCCTGGAAGACTATCCAGTCGGGGGGGGCTGTCAAGCCTGACCTGGCATTTGGCCAGCGATCGGTCAGGACTGGCTCATGACCGTCCAGCGCATCGCTTCGCTTTTGGCCAGCAGCACGGAAATACTGTGTGCCCTGGGGCAGGGAAGCCAGATCGTGGCCATCAGTCATGAGTGCGATTGCCCAGCAGAAGTCATTGATAGGCCGAGGGTTACGAGCAGCCTGGTGGCTGTTGAGGCCTCCAGCCAGGCGATCGACGAGCAGGTCAAGCAGCTCAGTCGCGAGTCCGGTGCGATCTACCAGGTGGCGGTCGACCGGCTGGCCGAGTTGGCGCCCGACTTGATCGTGACCCAGTCTCAGTGCGACGTCTGCGCGGTCAGCTATGTGGACGTCCTCTCCGCCGTGGAAAACACACCCGAACTCTCGGGGGCACAGGTCGTCGCGCTGACGCCGAACACCCTGGGGGACATCTTCGAGGATATCCTGCGTGTGGGTCAGGCGACGGGCCGCACGGAGGCGGCCATCGGGTTGGTTGCGGGACTGAAAGATCGTGTCGAGGTCGTTCGTCAGCGGGTGTCCCACGTCCAATCCCGGCCCCGGGTGGCCTGCATCGAGTGGATCGAGCCGCTGATGGTCGGGGCCAACTGGATGCCCGAGCTGGTCGAGCTCGCCGGTGGCCAGCCGGGGCTGGCCACCGGCGGTCAGAAGACGGTCTATACCGCCTGGGAGGCTCTTCGGCAGTACGACCCCGAGGTCATCGTGGTGATGCCCTGTGGCTTCGATCTGGAGCGGACCCTGCAGGAAGCGCCGACACTGTCCCAGCTTCCCGGCTGGGCGGACCTCGGCGCCCGCCGCGCCGACAGGGTGTACGCGGTCGACGGCAACGCCTACTTCAATCGGTCGGGGCCGCGCATCGTCGACAGCCTGGAGATCTTGGCTTACCTGCTGCATCCCGACGCGGCCGAGAGGCCTGGCGGCGAGCAGGCTTGGGCTCCGCTGTCCTGGGTCCGGGGAGCCTCGTTTCCGCTGCATCCTGGCATGAGGCTTGACGGGCGTGTCCAGCGCAGCTAGATAGCCCTCCGATGGTGCTTCCCAAGTCCTTGTTTGCGCTGTTCTTCGTGCAGATGTCGCTGGGCATGATGCTCTGCCTGCCTTTCCTGCAGCAGGTGGGTAAAGGGTTCCTGCGCTTCAATACCGCGTTGATTCTGTTGTTCATGCTGTTGCTCGCGGGGTTTGGGCTGCGCGGTGGGGCCGAACCGCGCCTGGTCTGGTCGGCATACGGGCTGCTGGCCTTCGCTGGTGCGTTGATTCTCTACCAGGCCAACCTCTGGGGCAAATCGGTGGAGCCTTCTAGGATCCTGCTGGGGTTTTCGGTAGCTGGCTGCGTGGCCTTGTCGGGTGCCTACTTCTTCGCCTGCGTGCCTGCCGGGAAGTCTACCTTCGAGGTCGCCTACGGCATCGCCAGCCTGTTTGCCAGCGCGGCCACGCTGGGGACGGTGATGCTGGCGATGATCCTCGGCCACTGGTACCTGGTCCGGTTCAACCTCTCGATCGAGCCCTTCAGGCTGATGACCACTCTGTTGCTGGTGGCCCTCGGGCTGCGTGCATTGCTCTCGATCGGGACTCTGCCATTGTTCGTGGGGGGCTCGACGGAATTAGGCGAATCGGCAGCGGTGGCCTTCGTCTACAAGCACATGGTCTTTTTGATGCCACGTTACATTGTCGGCATCCTGTTTCCGCTGATCTTTGCCGTGATGGCGCATCAGACCGTGAAGATCCACTCCAAGCAGTCAGCCACCGGCATCCTGTATGTGACGATCGTGCCGATCATCATCGGCGAGCTGATGGCCAATTTCCTCTATCTGGCCACTGCGGTGCCGGTGTGAGGCGTGTTTCGCTGCTCTGCGAGGGGTGTGAGCGGGCCCATCATGTCGGCCTCGATGAGCGGCGCGACCTCGTCCGGACACGCATCGACCTCGACGATGTCGAGTCGTCCCCATGCGTCGAAGGAGACGGACACCGCGCACTCCAGCATCGAGTACTCCTGGTCGGCGAGCCACCGCTTCAGCGGTGTGGGAAAGCTGGCCTTGATGGGTTTGTTGAACTCGAGATCGCGCATGTCGTAGGTCTGCGGTGTCGTGTCACTGGCAGGTGTGCTCGCTGCAGCCCCACCGATCAGGCTGTGGGAGAGCAGGAAGGGAAGAACGGAAAGCGTGGACATCGAAGACTCC
>CAZANL010000036.1:2418-15444 GCA_964486115.1 uncultured Planctomycetota bacterium | reverse complement strand
CAAGGCGGCGGAGATGTACCTCGGCGCCAGCCGAGTCAAGCAGCCGAGCAAGTCGGCTGAATCGGCAATGCGCGCGATCAGCCTGTTCGATCGGGTCGGCAACACCGCGGCGGCGATCCAGGCCTGCGACCGCTTTCTCGATGCGGGGGTGCGCGATCCCCGGGTCTCGCGAGTGTTGCTGCTCAAGGGGCAGCAGATGCTGAAGCTGGGACTGGGGGCAGATGCCATCGCCGCCTTCGAGGAGAACATCGAGCGCTATCCCAACACGCCGTACTCTTACCAGAGTCTGCTGGGAATCGGCGACGCGCACGCGGTTCTGGGCGAGACGGACCTGGCGCTGTTCGCCTATGAGCGCATACGCACCAAGGACACACGCTTCGACCCCCGGACACCGATCTGGCGTGGTGCGCTGTATCGCGAGGGTGTTCTGCAGGTGTTCCATGGGCTGGCTGATCCTGCCGGGAAGAAGGCCGCTTTGAGGCAGGGCATCAGCCTGCTGGCAGGCTACAGCGAGCGGTATCCGACTCAGGCTCTGGTCCGGCGCGCCGATTTCTACCGGGCGCTCGGCTTGATGGGCCTCGGCGAGTGGACACGGGCGAACGAAGTGTTCGCCCGGTTGGCGGAGACCCGGGTCGAGTTGGAGGATCCTGACCGCGAGGAGCGGCTACGGATCTATATGCTCTCCAATTATCTGCATGGCATCGCCTACCTTCAGGTCATGCGTCGGGCCACCCCGCCCGCGGGTCCTCGTGAGTGGGATACGGCGATTGACATCCTCGAGACCGCTATCGAGCGCTTTGGCGAGACCCCGCAATCGGTCTGGGCCAGCAGCCAGCTGGTTGTGCTGTATCACCAGGCCGGCAAGGATCCACAGGCCACGAAGGTCGGGCGCAAGGCGCTCTGGCTAGCGAACCGGGTGGGGACCAAGCCCGGCTTCGATTCTGCATTCTGGACTCGCTGGGTGCAGTGGAAAATGGCAGTACTGTTGCCAGGAGCGAACAAGCAGTGACCGACCCAGACCTACAGGAAATACTGGATCAGTTAACAGCCCAGTGCGGCTGTTACGAGCAAATGCTGGCGCTGAATGCCCAGCATGCATTGACGGGCGATACGTCCCAGCTGGCGCAGTTCGCCTCGGACAAGGCGGCGTTGATGACCCGGATCGAGGTCCACGATGAGCGGCTCTTGCCGTTCAAGCGGGACTGGCCAAGTCTGCGCACGAGCCTCACGCCGGACTGGATCGAGAAGCTGCAGGCCAAGATGGACGATCTGCGGGCCGCGCTGAAGGGCTTGATCGACGGGGAGAATGAACTGCTGGCTCAGTTCACCAGCCGCAAACAGCAGCTCAAAGGAGAGTTCGACGCACTGGCCAAGGCGCGCAAGGTCCCGACAGCTTATCGTCAGGCGGGTGGCGGTACATCCCAGCACTTCGACGAGACGAAATGACGGGTGCAATAGGCTCCAGGGGGCCGGCGAGTAGATGAGGGAGGCGCACACCCCAGCCGCGGCGTTGTCGGCGGAGGATCTGGCTCAGGCCTTCGAGGTCTTCAATCAGGCGACAGCCAGCCTGCAGCAGTCGCACGAGTCGTTGGCGGCGAAGGTGACCGAGTTGCAGGCTGAGTTGGCCGAGAAGAATCAGCAGCTAGCTCGCCAGGACCGGCTGGCCCTTCTCGGTGAAATGGCGGCAGGGGTGGCTCATGAGATCCGCAATCCGCTTGGCAGCATCCAGCTCTACGCCGGGTTGCTCAAGCGCGAAGTGAGCGGTCATTCCTCTCAGGAGGGCTTGGTAGGCAAGTTGCTGGCCGGTGCCCGGATTCTCAACAAGACGGTCGAGGACCTCCTGGCCTACACCCGGCAGATGTCGGTCGAGCCCACGGCATGCCAGCTGTCCCGGCTGGTCAACGAGGCACTGACCTACGCAGCGGGTGAGATCGATGGGCGGCGGGTCGAGGTGGCGACTCTGTTCCCGGCGGAAGGGTTGCAGGTGACCGTCGACCCGCACCAGATGGGCCGCGTGTTACTCAATCTCGTGCTCAATAGCGTGCAGGCTGTTGGCGAGAGGGGCCGGATCGAGATAGCCGGAAGGCGGGAAGGTGACACCGTGGTCATATCGGTGACCGACGACGGCTGTGGCATCTCGGACGAGGACCAGAAGCGTATCTTCGACCCGTTTTTCACCAGCAAGACTCGCGGGACAGGGCTCGGACTGGCGCTGGTCCATCGCATACTCGAGGAACACGGCGCACGGATCGATGTGGCCAGCGTGGTTGGCGATGGTACGACGATGACGATTACCTTGTCAGGGGCGTCGCATGACCGGTGAGCCGATCCTGGTGGTCGACGACGACGACCTGATGCGTGATTCGATGCGCGAGACGCTCAGCCGGGCGGGGTATCAGGTTTCGACCGCCAGCGGAGGAGAAGAGGCGCTGGGCATCACCGAGAGCCGGCAGTTCGACCTGGCGATCACCGATCTCAAGATGGACGGGATGAGCGGGGTCGAGTTGCTGGAGGAGTTGAGCCGGCGAGCACCGGAGATGCCCGTCGTGCTGATCACTGCGTTCGGGACGGTCGAGCTGGCCGTCGATGCGATGAAGAAGGGGGCGTTCGACTTCCTGACCAAGCCGTTCAGCCCCGAAGAGATCGAATTCGTGACGGCGCGAGCGCTGACCCATCGCCGGCTGGTGCGTGAGAACGAGTCGCTGCGGGTGGCTCTGGGAGATGGTCCGCGGCACGAGCTGGTTCCGCCCCGCAGCCCGGCTTTCAGGGAGGTGATGGCACTCGTCCAAAAGGTAGCGAGCTCGGACGCGACCGTGCTGATCTCTGGTCCCAGCGGGAGCGGCAAGGAGGTCGTGGCGCGGGAAATCCACCGCCTCAGCTCGCGGGCGGGCCGACCTTTCCTGCCGGTCAACTGTGCTGCCCTGGCAGCGGGTCTGCTCGAGAGCGAGTTGTTCGGCCACGAGAAGGGTGCCTTCACCGGGGCGGACGCCATGCGGCGAGGACGTTTCGAGCTGGTGGATGGCGGAACCCTTTTGCTGGACGAGGTTTCCGAGATCGACATGGATCTCCAGGCGAAGCTCTTGCGGGTTCTGCAGGAGCGGGAGTTCGAGCGGGTTGGCTCCTCCCGGATTCGTCGGGCCGACGTGCGCGTATTGGCCACCACCAATCGGGACCTCCCGGCTCGGATTGCAGAAGGTAAGTTCCGTGAGGATCTGTATTTCAGGCTAGCCGTGGTGACCTTGGAGTTGCCTCCGTTGTGCGAGCGTCGGGAGGACATACCTGACCTGGTGGCCCGGTTCGTCGCTCGCCAGGGGCGCCGGATGGGCTGCCGGATCGAGGTTGCTCCCGATGCCCTGGAGCTCATGACCGAATACGAGTGGCCTGGCAACGTGCGTGAACTGGAAAACGCGATCGAGCGCGGGCTCATCCTGGGTGACCGAAAGTGCTTGAAGAGAAAGGACATAACGATCGGTCGGCCGCCGCCGAGTGTGTCTGGGGCCCTTCCCGCAGGCATGCCACTGGAGGAACTCGAGCGGCGCTATATCCTACAGAGCCTAGAGGAAAACGGCTGGAACAAGAAGCGAGTGGCGGCCATCCTGGGGGTGACCGAGCGCACGTTGCGCAACAAGTTGAACAGATGGACGGAGCAGGGTCTTGTGTCCTAGCCGTTGCCGAGGAAAAGGCTTCCGCCCGACGGAAAGAAGTGCCACCCTGAGGGTCGGGCGTGAGGATCCGCAAGCCATTGGTAATTCGTCGTTTGTGTCGGATTGCCCGGTTTGGCACTGGGTGTGCAGAGCCTGGGGGCGGAAAGTCTCATACCCTCCCGTCGCGGCCATGTGCTGCGGCGGGAACCCTAACTTGTTAGCCGTCGGAGTCAGAGTTGCTACAGAAGATCTTCAGCAAGGGCACGATGCCGGTCTTGCAGCGTGCAATGGAGTTCAGCGCGCGGCGGCACGATATATTGGCCAACAACGTGGCCAACGCCAACACACCTTATTTCACGCCGAGCGACCTCAAAGCAGAGGACTTCCACGCCACGCTGACTCGGGCGATGGAGAGTCGCGATCGCAAGCTGGTCAAGACGTACGAGCCGCTGGGTGGGGCACCGGTTCGCGAAGAGGGTGGGCGGCTGGTGCTGGAAGCGCAGGAGGAGCACTCCGGTTCGCTGATGTTTCACGACCACAGCAAGATGTCGGTCGAGAAGGAGATGACGCGCGTGACGAAGAATGCACTGTATCATGCTCAGATGACGGAGTTGATGAAGAAAGAAATCACGCAAATTCGTGCGGCGATCACTGGGAGGTCCGGATAACCATGGGCATGCAGGCGTTTGATGTCAGCGCATCGGCTCTCGCCGCCGAGCGGATAAGGATGAATGTGATCGCCAACAACTTGGCCAACGCCCACACGACGCGCAACGTCGATGGCAAGCTGGAGCCGTTCAAGCGACAGCTGACTGTGTTCGAGGTGGGGATGACGGATGCCGCGGACGACAACCAGGGTGTGCGCGTCAGTCAGATCGTACATGACGGCGCCCCTCCCAAGCAGATCTATGACCCCCACCATCCGGATGCGGACAAGGAGGGGTACCGGCAGCTGCCGAATGTCAATTCCCTGGTGGAGATGGTGGACATGATCACCGCCACGCGAAGTTACCAGGCCAATCTGTCGGTGATCGACTTGACCAAGTCGATGCACACCGCCTCGCTTGGGTTGCTGCGCGCATGACCGATCCAGTTCAGAATATCGGCGAAGGGGTCCTCGGCCCCCTGAAGAAGCCCCAGCAGCAGCTGGGCGGTGAGGTGGCCAAGCCCTCGTTTGGCGACCTACTGAAGAATCAAATCAGCCAGGTCAATCAGATGAAGGTCGACGCCGACAAGGCGGTCGAGGATCTGGCGACCGGCAAACGAACCGACATGGACCAGGTGTTCATGGCCGTCGAGAAGGCGGATCTGGCCTTTCGGGCGCTGATGGAGATCCGCAACAAGCTGATGGACGCTTACGAAGAGATCAACCGGATGCAGATCGGATAACATATCAGGAAGAAGTTAGTAGCAGGATTGCAGGAGGTTGCCGGCGTGAGACACCGGCAGGGTAAAGCGACTTTCCAAGGGGGCCGGGCATTGCTCGGCTATGTGCGATGAATTTTTTCCGGCAATCGATGGAGCGGATCAAGGGTCTGGCCGGCGCGATGACCCGTCCGCAGCTGATGGCGCTGGGTGCGCTGACGCTGACTGGCATGATGTCGATGATCTGGCTGTTGTCCTGGGCGATGGAGTCCAAGTACGAACCGCTGAACTATCAGCCGTTCGACGGGGCCCTGGAGGGTGAGGTTCTCGAGAAGCTGGATCAGATGCGCGTCACGTATCAACACAACGGAGGGTTGATCAGGGTGCCCGCCGGCCAGCGAGACAAGATCCTCAGTGATCTGGGGCGGGATCAGAAGCTCGCCATGCATGGCAAGGACTTCTGGAAGTGGATGTTCGAGGCCGATTGGACGAGCACCGAGCAGAAAACACGTGAAAAGATCCTACGAACCAACGAGGCGCGCCTGCGGGCGGTCATCCGCAAGTGGCCGCGCATCAGTGATGCGCGAATCGTCATCACCCCCGGCGACACGAACCGTACCTTCGCCAAAGAGAAGCCGGCCAAGGCGTCCGTGATGCTCACGCTCAAGGGCTCCGATCCACTGCCGATGGGCACGGTCACGTCGATCGCCAATATGGTGTCTGGCGCTGTCCGGGACCTGGATGCACACAATGTCAAGATCTCCGACGGCCACCGGCTCTACCGGATACCCGATCCGAATAGCGCCGAGACCGACATTGCGGGTTATCTGGAGCTGTTGCGGCGCTACGAAGAGCACTATACCCGGCAGATCCGCAAGGCACTCGGCCCGGTCGGCGAGGAGGCTTTCATTGCAGTCGATCTGGACATCGACCGCAAGAGCACCGTGACCGAAAAGAAGGGTGTGGTGAAGGGCTCTCAGCCGTCGCACGAGCGGACCGAGAAAGAAGACGAGACAGAGACCAAGCCGAAAGGCGGGCCCACCGGGGTGAGCGTCAACGTAGAGAATGCCGACGCCACCACTCGTGCGGCCAGCAAGAAGAAGAGCCGGACAGTCAAGGAGATCTGGCGCGACAACCAGCAGCAGGAATATCAAAAGGTGCTTATTCCTCCTGGCAGCGTGATCGGTAAGCGAGTCTCCATCACCATCCCGTACAAGCTGGCCGGTCGGTCCCAGGCGGGCGAGGTCGCGGCGGACAACACCGTGGCTGGCCAGAACATCGCAGCCAACGTGATCCGCTGGAAAGCAAGCATCGTCGCCCTGGGATACCGGGCGAATGAGGTGGTGGTCACCGCCGATGCTCTGCTCGGCGATCAAATGCCCCAGCAGGCGGCCCAGCTGACACAGACGCTGCAGTTTCTCCAGGACCATGGGGGCCAGATATTCCTCGGCCTGGTCCTGGCGATCGCCCTGCTGTCAGTGGTGCGTAACCTGAGGAAGAGTGTCCCGGACCCGCTGGACGATCTGCTGAGGAGCGACAAGGAGCTAGTCGACGCACAAATCCGGGAGTTGCTCGAGGGCAAGGTGCCGCCGAAGTTCGATGAGCGATCGGCGGGACTGCGCGATCGGATTCAAGACATGATCCGCGAGAACCCGCAGGGTGCGGCGCTCTTCGTGGGCCGCTGGGCGAGGAGGGACTAGGCCATGCCCGAGCTGGATCCCCTCATCGCGCTCACGAACAGCACCCAGGGCCTGCGCAAGGCGGCGATCTTGCTCGTCTCGCTGGAGCCGGACTACGCGGCCCAGGTGATGTCCAACCTGGAGCGAGAAGACGTGGAGCGCATCGCGTTCGAGATTGCGCGTCTGAGCGAAGTCACCAAGGACGAGCGGGATCAGGTGTTCGACGAGTTCTACAAGCTCAACCTGGCACGCCAGTATGTAGACCAGGGCGGCGTTGGTCAGGCTCGCCTGCTGCTCGAAAAGTCGCTTGGCACATCGGTGGCCAACGAGGTGATGGCGCTGCTCGAGACGGACATGAAGGAGAAGCCGTTCGTCTTTCTGCAGTCGGCGGAGGCTGAAACGCTGACATCTTACATCCAGGAGGAGCATCCGCAGACGATCGCGCTGATCCTGTCGCATGTGGCGCCCAGGCTGGCCAGTGACATCCTGACCAAACTCCCATCCGATCGGCAGGTCGAGGTGGTCAAGCGGGTGGCTGTGATGGAGCGGACCGACCCGGTGGTGATTCGTCAGGTGGAGAAGGTGCTGGCGGCCAAGCTCACGGGTCTGATGGCGCAGGAATTCCAGCAGGCCGGCGGCGTGCCGACGGTGGCCGAGATGCTCAACCTCGCTGACCGCGCGACCGAGCGAGGCATTCTCGAGACGATCGAGGAAGAGGATCCGGAGCTGGTCGAGCAGATTCGCCGCCTGATGTTTGTCTTCGAGGACTTGATGCTGGTCAACGACCGAGGCATCCAGAACGTGCTCAAGGAGATCGACAACGAGGAGTTGGCGCTGGCGCTCAAGGGGGCTAGTCAGGAGCTCAAGGACAAGATCTTCAACAACATGTCCACCCGCGCCGCCGAGCTGGTCAAGGAGGAGATGGAGTACATGGGGCCGGTGCGCGTATCCGACGTCGAGGCCGCGCAGCAGACCATCGTCGATGTCGTCCGCAGACTCGAAGAGTCGGGCGACGTGATCATTCAGGGTCGCGGCGGCGGCGAAGAGGTGATCGAGTAAGATGTCCGACCGGGTTCTCAAGGGCAGTATGGCGCGGGGCCAGAAGATCCAGTTCACCGATTTTGACGAGGCTGGTCGTCAGATCCTGGCGCAGGCCCAGCAGCAGGCGGAGCAGCTCCTTGCCGAGGCCCAGGCGAAAGCGGATTCCTTGGCCCAGGTCACGCGCCAGCAGGCGCTCGCCGAGGGCAAGGCTGCTGGGATGGACCAGGCTCGCCAGGAGGTGCTGGAGTCGACCCAGGCCCAGGCTCTGGCAGAGGCCAGGGAGGATCTTGCTCCGGTGGTCGAGGTGATCAAGGGGGTGGCCAACCAGCTTTCTGAGACGGCTACGCGGTACGAGACCCAGGTTCACGAGGAGCTAGTGATCCTTGCGGTCGAAATCGCTCGCAAGGTGATCGGCCGTGAAATACAGCTAGATCCCGAGTTGGTCGCCGAGACGGTCCGCCGGGCCGTCGAGCTCGTGCTCGAAAAGCAGCGGCTGACGATTCGCCTGCATCCCAAGGACGCGGAGCTGGTGGCCAAGGCCTTTCCCGAGGTGGAGTCGACACTCGAGGGAACCGGCTGGGTGGTCAAGCCGGACGAGTCAGTCGATCGCGGAGGTGCGGTGATCCATACCGAGCATGGCGAGCTGGATGCCAGGATAGAAGCTCAGCTGACCGAGATTGCGCGGGCCCTGTCACGTCGCGAGTCGGAGGGGTCGGCCTGATGTTCTTCGACACCGAGCGCGCCACACTGCAAAAGGTGCAACCCTATCGGGTGTCGGGCCGGGTCTCGCGGGTCGTCGGACTATCCGTGCATGCACAAGGCTTCCCGGTGCCGGTCGGCAGCCTTTGCTGGATCCGAGCCGACAACCCGGATGATTCGATCGAGGCGGAAGTGGTCGGGTTCACTGCCGGCTCCGCGATCCTGATGCCTTACGGCGACGTCCGGGGGCTGACCCGAGGGGACCGGATCGAGTTGTATCAGCGGCAGCAGAATGTGCGTGTCGGGCCGGAGTTGCTCGGTCGAGTCCTCGATGGCCGGGGTGCCCCGATAGACGGCCAGGGGCCGCTGGGCTGTGCCCGTCAGTGGCCGATCTGGGAAAACCCGACTCCACCTCTGATGCGGCCACGGATCGATCAGCCGCTCTCTGTCGGAATCCGCGCTATCGATGGCCTGTTGTCCTGCGGCAGAGGGCAGCGCATCGGGCTGTTCAGCGGCAGCGGTGTGGGCAAGAGCTGTCTGATGGGCATGATCGCGCGCAATACGAGCGCGGATATCACGGTGATCGGGCTGGTCGGGGAGCGTGGTCGGGAGCTGAAGGACTTCATCGAGCAGAGTCTCGGCGAGGAGGGCTTGGCTCGCTCGGTGGTAGTCTGCGCCACCAGCGACGAGCCGGCGCAGATGCGTGTCAAGGCGGGTTTCACCGCGACTGCGGTGGCCGAGTACTTTCGCAGCCAGGGCAAGGATGTGTTGTTGTTGGTCGACTCGATCACGCGAATGGCTTTCGCCCAGCGAGAGATCGGGCTGTCGACCGGCGAGCCGCCGGCGACCAAGGGGTATCCGCCATCGATCTTCTCGATGATGCCTCGCTTGCTGGAGCGGGCGGGCCGCACCGAAGCTGGCAGTATCACCGGGATCTACACTGTACTGGTCGAGGGTGACGATTTGGCCGACCCGATCGCGGACACTTCGCGCAGCATTCTGGACGGCCATGTCTGGCTCTCCCGCCGTCTGGCCGATCGCGGACACTATCCGGCAATCGACGTGCTCACCAGTGTGTCGCGGCTCGCGATCGAGGTGACCGACCCGAATCACCAGAAGCTGATACTGCACCTCAAACGTCTTCTGTCGGCCTACAACGATGCAGAGGACCTGATCCTTCTGGGAGCGTATGTCAACGGCAGCAATCCAGACATCGACATGGCATTGGCCAAGCGTGAGCTGATCCAGCAGTTTCTCTGCCAGGGCATCTACGAGAAATCCTCCTGGGGCGAGACCCTGCTCGGGCTCTCGCAGGTGTTCCCTGAGCTGCCTGTACCGGAGGCTCTGCAATCATGAAGCGCTTCCGGTTCAAGTTACAGGCGGTGCTGGACCATCGCCTTCGAATCGAAAAAGCCAAGAAGCAGGCGTTTGCCCAGGCGGTGGGTCTGGTCAACCAGAAGCAGCACCAGCTCGAACAGATCTACGGGCTGCTGCGGCAGGAGCGAGCGGCGCTCGCCGGAAAGACGACGGGGCTGCTGGACATCGACGAATTGCTCGCGCACCGGCGCTACGTCGGCAGCCTGGAGTTGAGACTGAGCCACCTGCACTCGGAATTACACAAGCGGCAGCAGCTGCTCGATCAGCGTCGGCAGGCGTTGCTGGAGGCATCCAGAGATCGAAAGGTGCTGGAGCGACTCAAGGATCGGCGACACGAGGAGTATCAGCTCGAGATGCGGCGGGCCGAGCAGAGAGAGCAGGATGAGATTGCTCTGAGCCGCACCGGGGAGGCCTCACGATGATGATTCGCAAGCTTGGCGGGCAGGGGATTTTCTTCTATTGGCAGTTTGCGGCGCTCAACTTCACGTTGCTCTTGCTGCTCGGTGCTCTGGGCTGGAAGCTCGATTACCTCAATTATAGCAAGCTGAAGCAGATGAAGACGATCGTGATGACGCTCACCGAAGGGGAAACGCCGAAAGAGAAGCTGACCGATGTGGAGTACGAGAAGCTCAAGACCGAAGAGGAGCGCTCGCGCTGGATCAACAGTGGGCTCAAGTCGGTGCTCAAGCTGCGCCAGGAGGCACTGTTGCAGGCCGCCCAGCAGAAGAGCGTGATCGAGCAGGAAAAGGGAGTGCTCGAGGCAGAGCGCAAGCGGCTGGAGGCGCTGAGGAAAACACTGAGCGAACAAGACAAGGCCTTCCTGGCCCAGCGCGATGCCTGGGCCAAGGCGGAGCAAGACACGGGGTATCTGAAGCTGGTCGAACGACTCATCGCGATGGACGACACGACCAAGGTTTCGGCCATCTTGCTGGTCTACCCGCCAGAGAAGATCGCGCTGTTTCTGACCAGCTTCTCCAAGGAGTATGCCGGCGAGGTAATCAGTGCCATGAAGGACACGCTGGACCAAAAGGGAAAGCTGCCCGTGCTCAAGGAGATCTTGACTGCACTGGAGAGGCGGCGAGCCCCAGAGGCGAGCAAGTGAATCTTAGTTTCATGAACCGATGACAAAGAGAGGAGGAGCCTTGAACCCAATCAGGTCCCTGGGAAGCGCTTCCCAGGTGAATCCACCCGCGCCCAACGTATCGGCGCGGCTGGCCGAGGCGGCAAACGTCCCGTTCGACGTGTTGCTGGGCAGTCTGCTCGAAGCTGTCAAGCAAGAGCGGGGCTCACACAACAGCGCCGAGGTCAGCAAAACCGAGAGAACCCCGGCCGTCGAGGATCCCGGTGAAGTCACCGAGGACTCAGAGGCGGAGGAGTTGTCGAGCGACGAGGTGGATGAGCCGGAAGACGCGCCTGAAGGGAATCATCAGGACGAGACGGAGGGACAACCGCTCCAGTCCTCGATCTCCAATCTGGCGGTCGCGACAACAGGAGCGCTGCAGGGGGAGACTCAGGTGGAAGCCGCGGTCGCGACAACAGGAGCGCTGCAGGGGGAGACTCAGGTGGAAGCCGCGGTCGAGTTGTCCGAGAGTGCATTGGCTGAGGCGACGAGTGGTCGGGGAGTGACCGACGTGGCCTCGACCGAAACAGAAGCGGCGGTGGTGAGGGAGGCGGCCAGGTCGGGCGTCGATCGGAACGCAACCGTCGGGGCCGAGCAGACGAGCAAGCCCAGGCTGCAATCGCAGCTGGGAGCGGTCGTCGGGGGTGTGGCTCGCGAGGGCCAGCAGCCCGTGGTGCGGGACGCACCAGCTCAGGTGTCGGGAACGCCAACCGAGCAGCTATCGCTCGAAGGCGCCCGTCCCCAGGTCATAGGGCAGCAGGGTGAGCTTGCAGGCAAGGCGAAGCAGGTTGACCTCAGTTCAGCGCCCGAGGCCCCCGCGCCGCGGCCGGAGCTGTTTGTCAGGCCGGAAGGCAGCGGGTACATTGCGGAGCCGCTTACCGAGTTGCCGGACGCCCAGTTGACTCCACAGCCCCAGCGACCCGAGGGGGTCCAGGGTGCGGCGGTAGCTGAAAGCCCGTCTGGTCTACAGTTGCCTTCGCAGGCAGCCCAGGATCCGACGCTCAGCATTCAGCTTCAGTCGGCCGGCCAGGGTTCGTCGCGTGGCTCGCAGAATCGTCAGGCTCCCAACCCAAACCCGGGTGGCGTGGCCGAGACGGTTGGCAAGTCGAACTCGGCGAAGGCTGGCAATGAGGTGCAGGCCTCCCGGCCTGATGCATTGGCTCAGGCGACCAACCGCAGCCGCGTGCGGCAGAGTGGTCAGGTGTCGGGTCAGGCAAGTCGCTCGCAGGCTCCACGCCAGGCCGAGGTGATCGATCGGATGATCAAGATGGCCCGGGTGACACGCAGCGGCGATACGAGTCGGGCTGTGGTTCGTATGAAGCCTCCCGAGTTGGGGGAGGTGCGCATCGAGTTGACCGTCCGTGAAGGCGTTGTTCACACCAAGCTCGAGGTGGCTGACCCCACCGTCCGAGCATTGATGGATAGCCACCTGGCCGAGTTGAGAAGCTCACTGGCTGACGATGGACTGGAGATAGGCAGCTTTCAGGTGTCGGTGCGCGACGGCGGTGAAGGAGGCCAACAGCGATTGGCGGCGGACCGTGCCGCCAGCGGCTATGGAGCAGAGAATGGTTCCGAGCGGGACGAGGAGAGCCTGTCGGAAGTGACGAATTCCAGGGAAGACCATGATGGTCAGATCGACTTGATGGCCTGACCCGCAACAGAGAAAGGAAAATGATAAACAAGATCCAACCAACGATCGACGCCATCTCGCCGGACAGCCTCAGAGAGGGCAACAGCACCGGCCGGATGAGCCGTGAGGAGTTTTTGAGACTGCTCACAACCCAACTTCAGCACCAGGATCCGACTGATCCGATGGATAACAGCAAGGTGTTGGAGCAACTGTCGATGCTGGAAAACCTGGAGGCGGTTGGCACGCTGACCACCACCCTCAACTCGATGGTGACTTCGCAGTCGCTGGGTAGCGCGGCCAATCTGATTGGCAAGCACGTCGCAGCGATAGGTGCGGACGGTCAACGCGTCGAGGGGATTGTCAGTGGCCTGGTCTCAGGCGCCGACGGCATCAAGCTGGTGATCAATGGCCAGCGGGTGGATGTCGGGCAGATCCAGGAAGTGCGCAATCCGCTCGAAGGGGAAGCCGCAG
>CAZANL010000036.1:0-2404 GCA_964486115.1 uncultured Planctomycetota bacterium | reverse complement strand
ATCCAGCCGACCCCTGCACCGGGGCAGAGTCCTGATCCGCAGCAGGTCCAGCGCAAGAAGCCCTCGGGCGACTTCGCAGGCCTCCTCGCGCATCAACTGGCTGGCGGAGTGCGTTTCTCGGGGCACGCCATCGAGCGTCTCGAGTCCCGCAACATCGAGCTGTCCGAGAGCGACCTGGCCTCCTTGGCCGCGGCGACCGATCGGGCGGCAGCCAAGGGATCAAAGGACTCCCTGGTGTTGCTGCGGGATCTGGCGCTGATCGTCAACGTCAAGAACAGGACGGTGTTGACGGCGCTGGCCCAGAACGACATGCGGGAGAAGGTGGTCACCAACATCGACAGTACGGTTATTGCAGAGACGGAAGAGGACGGGAAAACAGGCCGGACCCAATCCGAGAAATCGGGCGCGGGAGGCCAGTCGGCCGCTGACTGACAGATGCGGCTGAACCCGTAGTTTTGGGTCGAGGGAGCGTGGGTTCCCTCGGTCCGTGTTTCGGACCAATTTAGAAGAAGGAGATGACGGATGGCACTCATCCGGGCAATGAACACGGCGATCTCCGGGTTGCAGACCCACCAGACGGCTATTGACGTCACGGGTAACAACCTGGCAAACGCTACGACCATTGCGTTTAAGCAATCTCGGACCAATTTCGAGACCCTGTTGTCGCAGACGTCGCGTCGCGGCCAGGCCCCGAACGCTGTGCTGGGGGGCATCGACCCGAAGCAGGTTGGGCTGGGCGTCCAGGTCGGGCAAATCCAGCGAATGTTTACCCAGGGGGCGCTCAAGCCGACCGGGCTGAACACCGACATGGCGATCGAGGGGGACGGTTTTTTCATCGAGCAGGATGGCGTCGGCCAGCAGGTCTACAGCCGAGACGGGTCTTTCTCGCTCAACCCCTTGCAGCTCCTGCACAACTCTTCGACGGGCAACCTGGTGCAGGGGCTCCAGGCGGATTTCGACACGTTCGCGGTTCCTGCTGCTGGCGCGCCGGACAATATCAATATTCCAGTGGGTGATCTGACGATTGCCAACGCGACGACCACCACGACCTGGGAGGGCAACCTCAACTCCGGTGGGCCAATCGCGGCGGAGGGCACCGTACTCGAGAGCGAGCCGCTGTTCGATGGCAGCTTGGGGGTTCCCGCCACCGATCTGACTCTGCTGACGTCGCTCGGCAAGAGTAACGGGGGAACTCCGCCGGTGTTTCTCAGCCTCGGCATGACGACGGGCGAGTCGATCTCGCTGTCGGCGCTCAAGTCCGGGCGCACACTCGGCAACACCTTTGTCGTTGGCAGCCCCCCGCCGCTGGGTGGGGCGACGCTGGGTGATCTTCGTCGCTTCCTTCAGCGCACCCTGGGTGTGCAGGAGAGCGGGGTGCCGGGCACCGAGCTTCATGGCGCTACCCGGCGCGCTTCCACCGGAGCGCTCGTCGGCGATACGATCGACCTGACGGGCGCGTCGTCTAGCGGCACCGTGACTTTCGCCGACGTGGCACCGCTGGGTGCGATTCCGGTCGTTGGCGAGACGGTGACCGTTGGTACGGTGACCTTCACCGCGATTGCGGCTGGCGGTCCTCGCAGCGCGACCGAGTTCTTCGTCGGCACCAGTGTGACCACGGCGGCCAACAACCTGGCCGATGCCGTCAACACCAACCCGACGACCAGCTCACTGGTCAGCGCCACGACAGCGCCGACTGCGGCGGCTGGCGAGGTGACGGTCACCGCGCGCACGGCTGGCGCCGCCGGGGACACGATCGCGCTGGCCGACACCAGCGCAGAGATCGCGGTTTCCGGCCCGACACTGACCGGCGGCGGTGCGGGGGTGGATGCAGTCTCCACGACGGGCGGCGATCCGCAGACCATCACACTGACCGACGTCGACCTCGACTTTGCGGCTTCGGGCGTGCAGCGAGGGGACTTCATTCGTTTCGTCAGCGGTCCGAACGCCGGAGAGATCGGCTTGGTGACCGGTGTCGGTCTGGCCGATGGCTTGGCCAGCGACGGTACCATCACCTTCGAGGCAGAGGGGACCAACACCCTGCCGGTCAACCTGGATGCCTACTTCATCCACGAGGCGGCCGAGGTGGACATCGGTGTGGGTTTGGCCGGGGCGCTGGCCGATGGCACTGACCCGGCCAGCCCAGAGGGCACCATGCGCATTTCGGGAGCGATCGGCTCGGCGAACGCGATCACCCAGCTCAAGCTGACGGATGCCACGTCACAGCTGTTCACCTTCACCGAGGTCGTGGCGGCTTCGGGCGAGAGTTTCTACACCGAGAATGTGGTGTTCGACTCCCTCGGCAATCCGCATCGGATGGAGTTGACGGCCGCGCTGGTCGGGACCAGTGACAGCAGCGCGATCTGGCGATTCTGGGTCGAGAGCGGGGACAACACCACGGTGCCGG
>CAZANL010000035.1:0-15652 GCA_964486115.1 uncultured Planctomycetota bacterium | reverse complement strand
CAGGTCGACCACCAGGCCGGCAGTCAGGAAGCAGCCGGCGAGCACGCCGTAGTGCGACTCGATCGGCTCGGGGGCCGGGGTCTCCGCACCCAGCAGAGCGGAAAGATAAGACAGCGCGTCGATGTCCCCCAGCTCGGCTGCCAGGGGCCCAACCAGTCCTCCGAGCCCCTCGTGAGATTCGAGGTAGCCTGTCCGGTGTTTCCCGGAGAGCCCGGTGATCCTGGGGGCCAGGCAGCGGATCGCCGCGAGGTGTCGCGCCAGCGCCTCGCGGGGATGCGTCGCGGCCAGGCCATCGATCCAGGCGGCCAGCCATCCCGTTGGCTCGGGATGATCGCCGAGTGAGCGTCGCGCCTCGTCGAACCGTCCGAGATGAGCTTGGGCGCGCGCGTTCAGCCAGCTCCCGCTCTTGGCGACCCAAGCGGGAAGGTCGGATTGCTGCAGCATCCGCCGGATACGCTCGGTCAGGTCGAGCAACGCGTCAGGGTCGCGATCTCCCGAGCGGCGCCAGCCGGTCAGGGTCTGCTCCAGGTCGAGCAACTCGCAGGTCAGCAGTCCGCCGCGATCGGTGCCGAAAGCGGCGCGCGCCGCTGCCAGTGGACCTGATGCAATCTCGCTGCGCCCAGAGCAGATCATGAACCGAGCCAGCTCGAATCGGCCACGGAGATAGGAGGGGCAGTCGTCCGGGGCGGGGTGCTGCTCGAGCAGTTCGGCGGCCGCGTCCAGTTGCCCGCAGTCGAGCTCGAGGAAGGCCAGCTCGGTGCGATAGGCGAAGCTACCGATCGGATCGCGAATCACGGCCAGGTGGTCGATGCACTGCCGATAGATGAGGAGCCGCTCGGCAGTGGTGGAGCTCTGGCCCTTTCCGCAAAGCACCCTGAGGATGCGTCGCGCATCGCTCTCGATCACGGCCTCACCGAGGCGGAAGCGGATGGGGATCAGGCCGACCAACAGGTAGGCCGTGTTCAGTCCCAGTGCGACGGCGAGCAGCCAGTGGTCAAAGCGCAGATACAAGGGCCAGCTGACCGCGATCCAGAGCAGGTGGGCCAGCAATCCGCCGCTCAGCAGCGCCGCTTCGGCCCGCGCGCTGTGGTCCGAGCGGGTTGGCTGGGAGAATGTCAGCCCCTGGTAGGGTTTGGGCCAGCAGATGTACAGAATGGTGTGGCGCAGTGGCAGGCGCAGCAGTGAATGTCCCATGCCGAGACCGCACGCGGTGACCTGATAACCGGCCCAGCTCGCCATGACCGCATGGCCTAGCTCGTGGCTCCAGACCGTCAGGTAGTTGAGCGACAGCAGGGCGAGCAGCAGCCAGAGCGGGTCGATGGGCCCTGCGATGTCTTGCTACCTACCGAGCGCCTTGTAGATGGCGCTCTCGAAGCGGTTTTCCAGGTCGCGCTCTTTACCGGTTTCCAGATCGAGCGTGCGGGTGCGCAGAGACTTTCCATTCAGGCCCATCGTCGGCAGGTAGCGCCAGAAGATGATTGACCCGCCGTCGGGGGACCAGGTGGGCAGGATCGTGGCATTGTCACCAAGGCTCTCCGTGGTCACCGGTACGTCCTTGGCCAGCGTTCGGGTCAGCTTGAGCGTGCCCGCATCGAGTAGCAGCAGGTTCTCGGGGGCGCCTCCCGAGTTGATCAGGATCTGTTTGCCCGATGGCGAGAAGATCGCGAACCGGGGAGTGTAACCCGACTTGGCGTCGAGTGAGGACAGCTTCCCCGCGGCGTACAGGAACAGGTTGATCTGGCCGACTTGCGCCGGTTGCTCGGGATCGACGTTGGCCCCCACGCCTACCACCGCGATCTTCTTGCTCTTGGGATCGAAGTCGAGGTGGAATGACTGCTTGGTTGCGACCGAGAACAGCGGTTGCGTTTTTCCTCCGATCCCGACGCGACAGATGCGTCCCTGGTAGATCCCTTGCTTGGAGTCCTGTTTGTGCGCCACCATGATGTACAGCGCCTGGCTGTCGAGCGTCCAGGCATGGTAGGTCGACACGTTGGCCACTCGGCCGAGCTCCTTGCCGGTCTGAGCCTGGTGAATCGACAGGGTGGGTTTGCCAAAGGTGGGTGCCGTGACGACCGACACGTACTGTCCGTCGGGTGATAGGCGAGCGTACCCCAGCCGGCTGTTACCCGAGAGGATCTTGGCTGATTTGGCGCCCTGCGTGAGCGACCGGACGTACAGATCCCAATGGGCCTGGCTGCCGTGTGTGGCATACAGGATCGTCTTGCCCTGCCCATCGAACACGGCCCAGGCGCCCCTGACCAGACCCTGGCACTCATGGATCACCGTCGCGGTTTTCTGGGTCGAATCGAGGATGAAGATCCCTTCGCTGCGCGCAACCGCCGAGCGACCGTCGGGAGCCAGCGAGAGAGTGATCGGCAAGCAGCCGCCGAGCGAGGCTATCAAAATGAGCAGGGGGATGTTCGAGCGCATTACTGCAAGTCTACCAACCCGTCCACATCCATCAAGAATCGTCATTCATTAGCAGCTTCATCACGCGCTGCGCCGCGGCAATCGGGGTGAGAGCTTGCGCTGCGACCTGCTGTTCCAGCTGTTGTACCTCGGGGTGGGAGCGGGAGCGCACCCGCAGGTCCTCTTCGACCAGACGCCACATCCAGGTGGTTGCCTGTGCCGTCCGGCGTTTGTCGAGCCCTCCGGAGTCACGCAGTAGCGCGTGGTGTCGCTCGACCGTTTCCCATAGCGCTTCGATCCCGATGTCCTGGTGCGCGCTGATGGCGAGAGCCGGCGGGTCCCAGCCGGGTACGGCTGGGTGCAGCAACCGCAGTGCGCTGCGGTAGGATTCCCGCAGTCGAGCTGCCGGTCCCGAGGTGCCGCTGTCGGCTTTGGTCACCGCGACGGCATCCGCCAACTCGAGGATGCCTCGCTTGATGCTCTGGAGTTCGTCCCCGCCGTCGGGGGAAACCAGCAGCAGGAAGAAATCGACCATCCCCGCGACGGCGTACTCCGCCTGTCCGACACCGATCGATTCGACCAGCACCACGTCGTGGCCGGCCGCCTCGCAGAGCAGGATGGTCTCGCGGGTGCGACTGGCGACGCCACCGACCGATCCGCCCGATGGGGAAGGCCGCACCATGACGTCTGGCAGTTCGCAGAGCTTGCCCATCCGGCTCTTGTCACCGAGGATGCTGCCGCCTCGCAGAGCACTGCTAGGATCCACCGCCAGCACGGCCAGCTGCTTGCCCGCAGCGTGGAGTCGCGTGCCCAGGACCTCGATCAAGGTGCTTTTGCCCACGCCGGGGGGCCCACTGATGCCGACTCGGATGGACTTTCCGGCGTGGGGCAGCAGCCCCGTCAGGACCGCCTCGGCCAGTTTGCGGTCTGCTGGACGGCTGCTCTCGACCAGGGTCATGGTCTTGGAAAGTGAGCGTAAGTCGTTTGATAGCACGCCTTTGATGTGTCCCTCGGCGGTGGAGCCGCCACTCTGTGACATTCGTGACCTCTGCTTGACTTGTCCTCTGGGGACTGGTAACCTGCGGCTCTTAATATCAAGACCATAGCTGCGGTTAGCCGCAGACTATATCAAAATACACAGAGAGGCTAGGTTTTCGAGGAAGCGGATGCTTCGGTGCCCCTGAGGGGCGATAGCGCATTGGCTACCGCACGTGACGGCCACTGAGATTGTTGGCCCCGCCGCCTGGATGAGGCGAGCCGGAGCCGTGCGGCGCTGCCTGATCAACAACATCTGAGAAGCCGGCCATCATGACTGGGTGGCCGACTAGTTGATACCAGATGATGTCCGGCTTCGGACGGACGCGCTTCCGGAATCATGCTTCATCGAGACGCCTCGAGCGGGGTGCATCAGATGATGAAGATGCTGGTCAATGTTTCGGACGAGGCCGAGAGCCGCGTCGCGCTCGTCAATTGCCGGGGCCGCACCAACGAGCTGATCGAGATCTACATCGAGCGAGCCTCGAACCGCGGAATCCTGGGCAACATTTACAAGGGTATCGTGGTCAACATCGAGCCCAGCATCCAGGCTGCCTTCGTCGACTGCGGTGAGGGGCAGAACGGGTTCCTGCATGTCTCCGACGTCATGCCGATCTATGGTCAGCATAGCAAGGAAGCTCGCCAGGGTGGAAACAAGCGGAACAAGGAGCCACAGGCCGACAAGCGTCGGCCTGGAGGACGCAAGGATCGCCGAATCCAGGACCTGCTGACTCTCGGGCAAGAAGTTCTCTGTCGCGTCTCGAAGGAGCAGATTGGCGGCAAGGGCCCGACGCTGACGACCTATCTGTCACTGCCCGGGCGCGGGGTGGTGCTGATGCCCAGCCTGGCCAGCCGGATCAAGATCTCGAGCAAGATCGACGACGAGCGACGCCAGGAGTTGCTGGAGAAGATCAGGCTCGTCGACTTTCCCGAGGGGATGGGCTACATCGTGCGCACCGCTGCCGAGGACATGGGTAGCGCGGACCTGGATCGGGACCTGAAGTACCTGCTCAACCTCTGGCGGGTGATCGTCAACCGGAGCCGGAGCGCTCGGGCGCCAGCCACGGTCTACCAGGAAAGCGATCTGGTGATCCGTACGCTGCGTGACCTGTACACGCCGGAGATTGCCGAGATCGTCGTCGACACCGAGGAGGCCGCGACCAAGGCTCGTGACTTTCTCCAGATCATCAGCCCCAACGAGATTCACCGCGTCAAGTTGCACTCCGACCGCGAGCCGATGTTCATCCAGTACGGCATCGAGAAGGAGATCGACTGGACCTACGAGAAGCGGGTGCCGCTGGCCTCTGGTGGGAGCATCATACTCGAGCAGACCGAAGCACTGGTCGCGATCGATGTCAACAGCGGTCGTTTCACCTCGGAGGATGACATCGAGGGGACCGCGCTGCGGGTCAATATGGAGGCGGCGGAGGAGATCGCCAAGCAACTCCGGCTGCGAGACCTCGGTGGGGTGATCGTCAACGATTTCATCGACATGCGCAACCGTGACAACCGTAAGAAGGTGGAGAAGCGGTTTCGCGAGTTGGTGGCCGTGGACCGAGCGCGGACAAAGATGAGCGGAGTTAGCCAGTTCGGCATCATCGAGATGACGCGTCAACGGGTGGGGCCGTCGGTCAAGAGATACACGCACGAGATTTGCCCTCAGTGCCAGGGCGTGGGACTGATCAAGAACCTGGAGAGCATGGGTTTGCACTGCATGCGCCAGATTCACCAGGGTTTGATGGACACGCGGATCCACCGCATCGAGATTGCTGGACACCCCCAGTTGATCGGGGACCTCCAGAACACCCGGCGTCGGGAGATCTCGCGGCTGGAGGAACAATACGGTAAACAAATCACGACCCGGAACGATCCACAGTTGCCCATTAGCAGAATTGTG
Source organism: uncultured Planctomycetota bacterium (assembly GCA_964486115.1). Lineage (GTDB taxonomy): Bacteria > Planctomycetota > JACQVV01 > JACQVV01 > CAZANL01 > CAZANL01. The sequence continues at coordinate 10,311 of CAZANL010000035.1, read as the reverse complement.
GTGGAGTATGCGAATGGCTCGGGACGGAAAGTCGAACTGAGCTAATAGCTTGAAACAGGCGAGGAGCAGCGAGATGTACGCGATCATCAAGGACGGCGGCCGACAGCACACTGTGCAGGTGGGCGATGTCGTGGATGTCGATCTTCGATCGGCGGAGCAAGACTCAACGATCCAGTTCGATCAGGTTATCCTGTTCCAGGATGGCGAGGATCTGCGGATTGGCAGTCCGTTGGTCGAGGCGGTGGCGGTCGAGGGGAAGGTTGTCGATCCCCTGGTTGCTGGCCCCAAGTTGAAGGTCCAGAAGTTCAGGCGCCGCAAGGATTCAAAGAAGGCGCGAGGCCACCGCCAAAAGTATACGCGGGTGCGGATCACCAGCATCGGCGGTAAGGAGAGCTAGTCATGGCGCACAAGAAAGGACAGGGCGCGTCCAGGAATAACCGGGACAGCAAGCCCAAGTATCGTGGCGTCAAGCGGTATGGCGGCCAGTTCGTGACCGCGGGATCGATCTTGATCCGGCAGTGCGGGACCCGCTTCCATCCCGGTAAGAACGTTGCCTGCGGTCGAGACTACACGCTCTACGCGCTGACCGATGGCTACGTCGAGTTCGGTTCGCGCCGACGGGTCAATATTCTGCCGGCCGCTGTCGGGAAATCCGAAACCGACGAGTAGGCGCCCAGTCGACAGTCTCTCGGGCATCTTTGCGTCCGGACCGTCGGGTTGCCGGGGTCGGTTGCCGTTGTTTGCCCGGGGATTAGCCCAGTCTCAGGGTTCGGTTCGGCCAGCATTTGGCTGCGCGGCATGTTCTTGCTGCCGGTTGGACGATCAGCCCTCTGGCGGCGTGAACTCTGTTCGCAGGAAGGACCGCGGTCGCTTCGCTCGTACTGGGCTCAGCCGACCCCATCAATAAATAGAGATATTTCGGCGAGATGTTCAAGGACGAGGCAGAGGTCGAGGTTCGTGGTGGCAAGGGCGGAAACGGCTGCGTCAGTTTTCGGCGTGAGAAGTATGTTCCGAAGGGCGGACCGGACGGCGGCGATGGTGGTGATGGGGGCAGCGTGGTTCTCATCGCCAATTCCCAGATCTCCAGCCTGCTGGACCTGGTGCGAGCGCGGAAGATCCAGGCGGGAAACGGTGAGCAGGGTCGAGGGAGCAACAAGAACGGCAAGCGAGGGAGCGACCAGCTGATCCAGGTCCCCGTCGGAACGCTGGTGCGCGATATCGACAAGGACGTCCTGCTCAAGGACCTCAAGGAAGATGGCTGGCAGGTGGCGGTTGCGCGAGGAGGGCGCGGTGGCCGCGGAAACAAGGCGTTTGCCAGGCCGACCAACCAGACCCCCCGAGAGTATGACGAAGGCCTGCCAGGGGAACACCGTCGGCTGCGCGTAGAGCTCAAGCTGATGGCGGACGTAGGCCTCGTAGGCCTACCCAACGCGGGCAAATCGACTTTTCTTTCTTCGGTCTCTGCCGCACGCCCCAAGATCGGCTCTTATCCATTCACGACGCTCGAGCCGGAGCTTGGGATCTGCGAGCTGTCGGGTTGGCGGCGGATCGTGATCGCCGACATCCCAGGGCTGATCGAGGGGGCCCACGACGGCAGCGGGTTGGGCGACCAGTTCCTGCGGCACATCGAACGTTGCCGCGTCCTGCTGCACCTGGTCGACGTCACCTCGGCGCCTTACGCTTCTATGCCGGCAGCCCAGGCCTACCAGGTGATCCGCCGTGAGCTGAGCTCTTTCAGCCCGACGTTGGCGGCCAAGCCGGAGATCATCGCTGGCAACAAGGCGGACCTGGCAGGTGCCGAAGAGGGATTTAAGGAACTCCAGGCTGCGGTGGGGGACCGAGAGGTGCACGCCATCTCGGCGCTGACCGGAGAGGGTGTGCCTGCACTTCTCGAACGGCTCTCCGAGGTGGCGCTCGCGCGTTGACGCTGTCAGCGTACCGACCTATACTGATTCAAATGAACGTTCGCATGATCCGGAAGCTGTTGGTGTTGACCAACATCGCCTTGTTCCTCGGAATGACGGCGGCGGTGGCCTGGTGTGCGCTCGATCGGCCCGAGCCAGCGGACGAGTGGAAGCCGCCGGCGCCACCGGTCGTCAGCGCAAGGCTCGTCGCTTTCGGTCACTACCGCGTGGCGATGACTCTGCCGCTGCAACCGGAGAAGCGCGTCGTGGTTGAGACGACCAGGGGCCCGGCGGTAGACCCGAACAAGGCATTCCTCAGCAGGCACATCCAGGTCAAGACGATCTTTATCGGGCCACCCCACTCAGCCCACTGTCAGGTGACAGGCGTCAACGGCCTTCATCTCTGGTGGGACAAGCCGGGCAAGCGGAAGCTTACGGTCGACGGTCGCCAGGTGGAAATCGTCCCGGGTCGGATGACCAAGAAGACGATGACCGTTCGACTCGGCGGTAAGACGTACGCCTTGAAAATTGGAGGGGGGGCCGAAGCGGCCGGAGGTTCCCTCGGCGCCGCTAAGGATCCGAACAGACTGGGCCCAGATGGGAATCCGCGACAACCGGGCAGGCAGGTCAAGCGCTATGCCAACACCCTGCGGATCAACGAAGACCGTTGGCAGATTTCGGGACTCGAGCAGCAGCATGTGTTCAGCAGCCTGTCGACTTATCTCAACGAAGTGGGCATCGTGCCTCACCGGCAGGGGGGGCGGACGGTTGGCCTGCGCGTCAGCAATATCGAGCCCACGACCTACGCCTACAAGCGCGGTTTTCGGAAGGGCGACGTGATCACGCAGGTCAACAATTACAAGCTGGACAGTGTGCAGCAGATTCACCAGTTGAAGAACACTCTGCGTAACTCCGCCGCGCTGACGGTCTACTACACCCGCAACGGCCAACCACGCCGCAAAGTCTTCAAGTTCACCCGCTAGTGCATTGTCAGAACTGTCGTAGTCACAGAGATACAGCGTGATCCGCTCGCGCCAGTTGTCAGCCGGGACCTAGTCTGCTGGTCTGCTTGCTCGCGGCCAATGCCGGCAACACGGCGCTCAAATTGGGGCTTTTCGAGGACGGCCAGCTGATCTGGCGGCAGGTCATCCCTAATTCGGAGCTGGATGCAGGGTTGATTGCGCTGCCTGATTCACCTCGACCAGAGCTGCTGCTTAGCGGCAGTGTCAGGCCGGCTAGCCAGGCGGCAGTCGAGGCCTTGGCTGACCAGCAGGAGCTCCGGGCGCTGACGGTCGACCGAACCCAGCTGCGGGTGGTCAATCGGACCGAGGCGCCGGAGCGGGTCGGACTGGATCGATTGCTCAATGCGCGTGCAGCGCTGGCTCGCGACTCCGTCGAGTGGCTGGTGCTGGACTGTGGCACGGCGATCACCTGTGATCGCGTCAGTGCCGCAGGAGAGTTCGTCGGGGGCGCGATCGCCCCGGGTGCCGGCTTGTCTGCGCGAGCGTTGCACGAAGGCACCGCGCTGCTGCCCCATGTCGAACTGGGAACCTCCGCGTCGGTGGTGGGCCGCAACACTGAAGAGGCGCTCGCGGCAGGACTGTACTGGGGTTTTCGGGGCATGATCGGTAAGCTGGCTGCCCGGATGTGCGAGGAGGCCGGCGAAGCGTTGCAGATATTGATCACCGGAGGCGACGGTGAGTTGCTGGCAACGGAGCTACCGAATGCTCTGTTCGTAGCCGATCTGACGTTGGAGGGGATCCTGGCCTACCACGCGGACGTCCACGGAGGATGAGTGTTCGGTATACCCGTCTGACGCCGCCGGGTGAGGGTGGCATCGGCAAGATACTGGTCTGGGGGGCGGGAACGCTGCAATTGCTGTGTTCGATTTTTGTCGGGAAGCGCCCTCTTGCCGAAGCCGGACTGTATCATGGCCAGCTGACGTATGACGGTCAGCTGCTGGACGAGGTCATCCTCAGACTCCCTGAAGGAGAGCCTGAGAGGGTGGAGGTCACCGCGCACGGTGGCGAGGTCCCGTTATCACGCATTGCACGGGCGCTCGAAGCGCATGGTGCGCGGGTTGGTGAGCACGAGCATTGCCTGCGCCAGAGCGGTCTGGATCGCATCCGCATCGAGGCGCTGAGAGCGCTGCGCGATGCGCGCACAGCCCTGGCGGTGGAGATTGCCTTGGCTCAGGTCGACGGACGGTTGACGGAGGCGCTCCGCGGACCACTAGACCGAGACCGGGTGGCTCACTTGCGCGAAGCGGCCCAGCTCGGATGCGCGCTGTTCGCCCCGCGCCGGGTGGTACTGATCGGGTCCGCGAACGTGGGCAAGTCCAGCCTGTTCAACCGGCTTGCCGGACAGACGATCTCGCTGGTCGACGAGAATCCGGCGACCACCCGAGACTGGGTGACAGCTGCCATGGACGTTAAAGGCGTCCCGATCGATTTGATCGACACCGCTGCAGATAGCGTGGGAACGCGGGAACAGACGCACAAGGCTGACCGTGTGCTCTGGCTTTGCGAGGCTGAGGCCGCAGAGCCCCCGGAGTGGCTGGGTGGGTGCCATGCCCTCCGGGTATCGAACAAGCAGGACCTCGAAGTGCCGGCAGGGGGTGGCATTCCCGTGTCGGCGGCGACCGGGGAGGGTGTGGATAGGCTCGCCGCAGAGTTGATTGCGGACCTCGACGTACAGCTAACGCATGGCGTGGATCGGGCGGTGCCACTGTGTCCGGCTCAGTGGACCCTGGTCGATACCTTGTGGGGCTTGATCGATTCGGATTCTCGTCCCGCAGAGTTGGCTCGCGTGGTTGACGATTACTTTGACGCGCAGGAATGGTGAGATGCGAATGATCGGCCTGATGGGGCTGCTGCTGGCAGTGATGCTGGGGTGTGGCGCTTCTCGCGCGGGATACGAACGACAGCATGCGCTCGGGCTGATGGCAGTGCAGCGTTCGGAGTTTGGCCAGGCGGAGCAGCACTTCCGGGAAGCCATCGAGTATCAGGATGGACCGGACGCGCGCCTGGATCTGGCGCGAACACTGTTGGTCCAGGAAGACCTCGAACAGGCCGAAGAGCAGTTCAAGCATTTCGTCGCCATCGAGGACGAGCCGCGTGCCTACCTTTCGGTCTTCCAGGCCTATTTCTTGCTCAAGCATCTCGAGGCGGCGCGTCACTGGCTAACGCTCGGCGTGTCCCGGCATCCGGGGAGCGCTCAGTTGCACGGAGCATTTGGTGAACTGGAACTTTCACAGGATCGGTTCGACGCGGCGCTGGTTTCATTCAACAAGGGGCTCGCATTGGCGCCGCGCAAGCTTCGCGATCGGTTTCATGTCAGCGTTGCCAGGGCCCATCTGATCAAGACGGTCAAGTTGCTGTCGTCGGTTCACCCGCCAGCCGGAGCAGATGGAGGTTGGCAGTCCTTGCATCAACAAATGGCGCAGCTGGCGCGTGATGGAAGGCTGGCCATCTTGCCGGCCGTCTTGTCACTCAAGCGGGCGCTTTACATCAACCCGGACAACCTGCAGGCGCATCTGCTATTGGGCAGTGTCTACCATCAACTCGGTCGTGTCGAAGAAGCTGAACTCGAGATGGAGCAGGCGGTTCGTCTCGCGCCGAACAACGGGCCGGCTTACTATGTACTTGGCACGCTGCGACAAGCTCGGGGGAATCTCGCGCTGAGTATTGCCGCGTATCGGAAAGCGGTCCAGCTGGCGCCAGGCTTGCGCGAGGCGCGGGCGGCTCTGGCGGCTGCCTTGCTCGACAACGGCTCCGGTGACGAGGCGATGAAACAACTCTCTCGAATCGAGCCGATCGCACCGGGGGTCGACTATCTTGCGCGTGCGGTGCGTGGCAGTGCGCGCGCGATCGATTCGCTGATCGATGTGCTGGAGTCCTCGAAGGTGTCGGCGCATCGAGCGCATGCAGCCGGGTTGCTCTCGCGTTTGACCGGGAAGAAATTCGGCGAAGACGCGTCGCGTTGGCGTAACTGGCGCCGTGCGCAGACGGGCAAATCTCAAGGCGCTACCGGAAGGTAAGGCAAGCAAAAAACTTCTCGAAAAAAATCGAGTTTTGAAAACGCTTGATCGGTAGAAATGCGTGTGCTAATTAGCATCAGGTTAATAGACGATGCTCTTGGGTCCCCCATGTATGGCGGGTTGCGGGGTGTCACACGTTTTTTGCATGTCGGAGTGTTTTGCCTCTAGCCACTTGGCTGACACGCACGCTGCTTCCAGTAAGCACTCGGCGAACCCTTCGATCAGGTTATACTCGGGAAGGAGTAAGTAGATGGCGAAGAAGAAGGACGCGATGAACAAGGCCGACCTCATTGAGTTGATGATGAAGAGCAAGAACTTCGAGACGAAGGCGCAAGCCGAGCGTTCCTTGGAGGCGGTTCTTGAAGCGATCAAGAAGGGCTTGAAGAAGAACCACAGTGTCCGCCTGATCAACTTCGGTACGTTCGAGGTTCGCAAGCGGAAGAAACGGAAGGGACTGAACCCGCAGACCAAGAAGCCGATGGTCATTCCCGCATCCAAGACCGTCGCGTTTCGGGTTGGCAAGCAGCTCAAGGACCACATCTCCTAGCGAGAGCGGTCCCCGATCAAGCTCCGGAGTACTACCCGGCCCGGTGTATTCCCGAGCAAGCGTGGAACGGGACGGCGCATGAAACACGCTGTCCCGTTCTTTTCTGCCTCTGGTTACAATTCATAGCAGTGGCAAGATTTGCGAACGCTTCACTGCTCCGGAAAGCTTGACGGAAGCCAACGGCGGCCACGGATCTCGGTGGTCCTGCCGGTCTTCAACGAAGCGTCGACTATCGAGTCGGCGCTTCGTGCACTCCTCCACCAAGGGGCCGAAGTGGTGCTCGTCGTTGACGGCGGAAGCACTTGGCGCTGGCTCGCAAACAACGCGACGCTTTTCGAGGCGCAGGCCAGAGTTTGTTTCTGCTGGAGTGCGCACGCGGTCGCGCGACCCAGCTCAATCATGGGGCCGCTCGCTCGACTGGGGAGGTCATCCTGTTTCTCCATGCCGATTGCCGTTTGCCGGAGTTCGGCGTGGCCCTCGTGCGCCAGGCATGGGAGGCGGGCGCGGAGGGTGGCTGGTTTGCCTGGTCACTGGATGCGACTCATCCCCTCGCCAGGCCGACCACATTTCTCGCCAACTGCCGGACTCGCTTGTCGCAGATCGCGACGGGTGACATGGGGATCTTCGTCACGCGGCGGCGTTTCGATCAGGTTGGCGGCTACCCAGATGTTCCGCTGATGGAGGATGTTCTGTTCACCCGGCGGCTTCGACGCTGCGCTCGGTTATTTTTTATTCCTGAAGCGGTGAGTAGCTCCGCGCGGCGCTGGGAAGCCGCGGGCTGGCTGCGGACCATCTTCTGGATGTGGTGCGCGCGGTTCGTTCACTTTCTCGGCGTCAGTCCGGAGTGGCTCGCCAGTCACTATCCAAACGTGCGCTGATCCAGCGTCGCGGGTTGAGTCGCTGCACGGAACAAGCGGCTGTGTGCCAGCCGTGTCAGGACACCCGCCAATCTGTTAGGCTTCACTGATGGCCGCGCTCTGGAGGAGAACTTGGCCGAGCCTGGTCTGCCTGGCTGCGGCGGTCTGGATCGTCCTCACGCCTCGGCTTCATCGGGTCGCGGACAGCGACGACCTGATACCGGTGATGGCCAGCCTCTATCGCTGGACACCGTTTTTCTACGAGCAGGATCGGTTCGGGATGCTCGTGCCATTTCTGGTCCAGCCGATCGGCCACCCGCTGTACAACTACTATGTCCAGCTGGGCATCGCCGTGCTGGCGACGCTGCTCGTGCTGGTGTTGCTGGTTCGGCTCGCGCTGGGCCATTCCGAGCGGCCCGAGGTCGGTCTGGCTGCCGGCGCCTTGTTTCTCGCACTGTGCCCCGAGATGATGCAAGGGCGGCTGATGGCGGTGCAGTGTCCTTACCCGGTCTCGATGGCGCTCGGACTGGGTGCGCTCTGTCTGTTGATCGAACACCCTGATGCCGTCGGCTGGCAGCGTGCGCTGGGTTCCGGGCTGCTGCTTGCGCTGTCGTCATGGGTCAACTTGGCCGGGGTGGTCTGGCTGGCCGTGGTGACGCTGGTCCTGGTCCGACGGCACGGTCTGGCCTGGCGTCGGCTGCTGCTGATAGGTTTGCTGCTCGTGGCTGCTTTCTGGATCGGAGACTCCCTGCGTTTGCTGGCCCCGGAGCGGCAGGGCTATGCCACTTTTCTGCCATCCGGACAGTGGCTGCCGTCGATCTCGCTTAGTCTGTCCAGGCTGCGCTTGGCGTTGGATGGTTGGACGATCTACCTGACCGTCTCGAGCATGGCTGCGATCCTCATGGCCTGGGCCCTGGGCCGACCTTCGCCGATTGCTGCAGGGCTCCGACTGTATGGTGGGGGATTACTGTACGGAGTGTTCGTTAGCATCACGACCTATGTCGCCGACCAGCAAAACCATCCGCGTTACCTGCTGCCCGCGCTGCTGCTGATCGTTGCGGGCAACGGCGCGTTGGTTGCCGGTGCCGCGTTTGCAGTGCTCCGCGGTCGCAGCGCGATTAAGCGTGTCGCGGTGGCCCTGGCAATTGGTGGGATGGCCGGGGCCCTGTTGTTTCGTTATCAACTCCCGTCCCCCGCGAGAGTTCGCCGACACTACGAGCAGCTGCTCGGTGATACCGCGCGCGCGATCGTCGAGGTCCCCTGCACGCACGTGGTCGGGAGTTTCTACCGAGCGTGGCCGTTGGTCCTGTATGCCAACACGCTGATTTACGAGTCCGGTGCAGATTCGGTGGTCTGGGGCGTCTCGCAGCTCTCGGGGGGACTCGAACCATACTGGAGTGCGGTGCCGCGATCCACGGCGCTGATCGCGATCGATCGTGCTGACGCGGAGGCGTATGAGCAGCTGCGCTTCCTGGTGCGCCAGGGGTTCGACCGAATAGAACAGCGTGGACCGATCTGGGTGGTCAGACAATGAGGCGGAGCGGGTTCGCGGCGCTATCGGTTGCCGCACTGGTGCTGGTTGGCTGTGGGCGCAGCTACGAGAGCCAGCTGCCGACTGGCGTGTCCGTTACCGCAGACGGCGGTGTCTTCGTCGCCGGACAGTTCGCGGGCCAGATCGATCTGGCCCACACAGTGCTGCGCAGCGCGGGGGGGCAGGATCTGTTCGTGGCGTGCTTCGAGGCCGACGGGCGACATCGATGGAGCGGTCGATGGGGCGGGGCGGGCCGTGACGCCGTGCTTGCGCTGGCTGCATTGCCCGCTGGCGACCTGATTATCGCAGGGCGATTTGCCGGTGAGCTTACGCTGGGGGCTCGGACGCATCGCGACGCGGGAGGGGGCGATGCTTTCGTGGCGCGGTTGGCGGCGGGGAATGGTGAGGTCCGCTGGAGTTTTCGGTTGGGTGGCGCCGCGTCGGATGTCGCTCACGCGGCCGCGGTCGATCGGCACGCAAACGTGCTGGTTGCGGGCGGGAGCGGCGAGGCACTCGTCTTGTTCAAGTTGAGCGCGCAGGGAAAGCAACTCTGGCGACGAGAGCTGAGGGGCGGCGGGCGGATGGTCGGTCTGGCGATCGCGGTCAACACGGACGGCGGCGTGGTCGTTGCGGGCGCGCGCGGCGACGGCTGCGTGCTGGTTGGATTCGACGGCCGAGGGCGACTTCGCTGGCGGCGAGATTTCTCGGTCGGGGATCGGGGGCGGCTGGCGGGTGTCTCGGTTCAGGGGCGCGGGCAGGTGTCTCCTCGAGGGCTAGCTGCCGATGGGGAGGGCAATCTGGTGTTGGTCGGCTGGTTCCGGGGAGCCGGAGCGCTTCGGCTTGGTGGATTGCCACTGCAGAGTGCTGGCGGGAGGGACGCCTTCGTCGGGTGTTTCAACGCGGACGGTGAGCATCGGTGGAGCCGCCGACTCGGAGGGTCCGGTGCGGACGAGGCCGACGCGATCGCCATCGGCCCGTCGGGCAACCTGACTGTTGCCGGGCACTTCGGCATGCGACTTCCCGTCGAGGCCCGAGGGGGATGGCTTCGCGACGATGTATGGGACATCGATCTGGGGGGAGGTCCACTGCGCAGTATAGGTGGAAGCGACCTGTTCCTGCTCGGTCTCGGCCCACTGGGCCGCCATCGCTGGAGCCGCCGTCTGGGTGGGCCGGGCCTGGAGGCCGGGGCGGCGTTGGCTCACTTCCCGGGAGGAGGATTCGCGCTGGTCGGACGGTTCGCCGGCCGTACACAGCTGGGAGGGCAGAAGATGTCAGGTGCCGGGCGCTGGGATGGATTTTTGCTCCGTCTTTCAGCCGCTGGCGAGCCGGTCAGTGGCCGCCGGCTCGGCGACTGACCGCGAGCACACCGAGCCGGCGTGGGGGATCACCCGAGCTTGTCCGGCCCCTTGGCGCGGTCGAGAAACCTGATACCC
>CAZANL010000034.1:14563-15725 GCA_964486115.1 uncultured Planctomycetota bacterium | reverse complement strand
CGGCGTTATTTCCAGACTGCCGAGCGCTTTGACGTGGTCGAGGCACATCGAATCGGGTTGGTCCATCAGATCGTCGAGGATCTCGACGCCGCGAGTCGGGAGTTGACGGATCAACTGCTCCAGGGCGGTCCACGTGCCCAGGCGGCGGCCAAAGAACTGATCGATGCCGTGGCTGGCCGTCCACTGGACGACAGCGTGATCGCCGACACGGCGGAGCGGATCGTCGCCTGCCGTAGCGGAGCGGAAGGGCGTGAGGGCGTGACTGCCTTTTTCGAGAAGCGGGCTGCCAGCTGGCGGGGAGTGCATTAGGTGTTCCAGACGCTGCTGGTCGCCAATCGAGGCGAGATCGCGTGTCGCATCATGCGCACCTGTCGGGAGATGGACATTCGCACCATCGCAGTGTTCACCGAGGCTGATCGCCAGGCCTGGCACGTGACCCTGGCTGATCAGGCGTACCCGATCGACAGCTACCTGGACAGCGAGGCCATCTTGCGGGTCGCCGGCGAAAGCGGAGCCCAGGCAGTGCATCCTGGATACGGTTTCCTGGCCGAAAACGAGGCCTTCGCGGCCGCCTGTGCCGCCGCGGACGTGGTGTTCGTCGGGCCTCCGGTCGAAGCGCTGCGTTCGATGGGATCCAAGGTGGCGGCCAAGGGGGTCATGGAGCAGGCCGGCGTCCCGGTCGTGCCGGGCTATTACGGTGAGGATCAATCGGTTGAGTGCTTCCTGCGGGAGTCGGCCGCGATCGGGTTTCCGGTGCTGCTCAAAGCCTCGGCGGGCGGAGGTGGCAAGGGCATGCGGCGGGTCGATCGGCCCGAGGAGCTGGAGGCTGCGCTGGAGGCGGCCAGGCGGGAGTCCTCCAAGGCGTTCGGCGACGACCGGATGCTGGTCGAGAAGTTTGTTTCCAGTCCGCGCCACATCGAGATCCAGATATTCGCCGATCACCACGGCAACACGGTGCATATGTTCGAGCGGGAGTGCTCGATTCAGCGTCGGTACCAGAAGGTGGTCGAGGAGTCGCCCGCGCCGGGGATGACACCGGAGTTGCGCGAGCTGATGGGGCAGGCCGCCGTCGACGCCGCCCGAGCGGTCGGCTACGCCAACGCCGGCACCGTGGAGTTCATTCTCGATGCTGACGGCGCGTTCTACTTCATGGAGATGAACA
>CAZANL010000034.1:5412-14553 GCA_964486115.1 uncultured Planctomycetota bacterium | reverse complement strand
GTCAGCTGGCAGATCGAGGTGGCCTGGGGCAGCGAATTCCCGATGACCCAGGAGGATCTCGAGCAGTTCGGCCACGCAATCGAGGTACGGATATATGCGGAAGACCCACAGCGAGACTTCTTGCCCGCAACGGGTCAGCTGCACCATCTGCGCTGGCCTGAGACATCCGAGCATGTCCGCATCGACACCGGTGTGCGGGAAGGAGACGCGGTCACGATCGACTTCGATCCGATGCTGGCCAAGCTGATCGTCTGGGACCATGATCGCGAAGGGGCGCTGGCCCGCTTACGCGGAGCCCTTGCCGGGTGTCAGGTCGCGGGACTGACCACCAATCTGTCCTTCCTCCGAGCTCTGGCGACCCATGATGACTTCATCGGGGGCCAGATCGACACCGGGTTCATTGCGCGGCATCTCTCGCAGCTGGTGCCCGCTGCCTCCGTGCCCGACGAAAGGGTGCAGGCCCTGGGTGCTCTGGCTGTGCTGCGGGCGGCCGCCTCATGTCAGTCGGAGGCGCAGGCTGTGACGGCCGATCCCCACTCGCCCTGGGTTGCGGCGGAGGGGTTCCGGATCAACGGGCAAGCCGAGCTGCTCGTGCCCTTCGACTGCGGAACGGTCCGGGTTGCGATCCTCGGGCCAGGCTGCTATCGGATGGGTTCACTAGAAGTCCGTGGTGCACTCACTGGCCGGCTGATCGAGGCCACCATCGATGGCCTGCCGGTCTCGGCCCGGGCCATGCGGGTTGGCCAGGAGTTGACCGTTTTCTGCGAGGGATCCACCAGTCGGCTCGAGATTCGTGACCCGCTGCAGCTAATCGACCAGAGCCAAGAGGTTGGCGGTGGCCGGCTGACTGCTCCGATGCCAGGGAAGGTGATCCAGGTGATGGTGGAGAGCGGAGCGATCGTCCAGCAGGGAGATCCGCTGCTGGTGCTCGAAGCGATGAAGATGGAGCAGACGATCCTGGCGCCAGCAGATGGTGAAGTGAGCGAGGTCCACTATGCCGTCGGGGATCAGGTTGAAGAAGGCGCCATACTGGTTGCATTTCTGGCGGGTTCCTGAGTGCCGTATCCTGAGCGGGTGACGCTGGTCGATGTCTCGCCGCGAGACGGCCTGCAGAACGAGCCCGATCTGGTGCCGCTCGAGATCAAGCTGGAGTTGATCGACCGTTTGGCCCAGGCCGGCCTGCCCGTGATCGAAACGACCAGCTTCGTATCCCCTAAGTGGGTGCCGCAGATGGGCGATCACGCCGAATTGATGAAGCGGCTGATCCGACGACCGGGAGTGCGATATCCGGTTCTCGTCCCGAATATGCGTGGACTGCAAACAGCGCTCGGAGCGGGTGTCGAAGAGATCGCGGTCTTCACCGCTGCGTCCGAGGAATTTACCCGAAAGAACATCAACTGCTCGATCGACGAGAGCTTCGAGCGCTTCCAGCCGGTGGTCGAGATGGCGCAGCAGCGTGGGCTGCGGGTACGTGGGTACATTTCCTGTGTGTTGGGGTGTCCCTATGAGGGGATCGTCCCGCCGGAGAAGGTTGCGGGGGTCGCGGCCCGGCTGTTGGCCGCCGGCTGCGAGGAGATTTCGCTGGGGGACACGATTGGCGTCGGCACGCCGCTGGCCGCCAGACGGCTGATCGAGGTCGTAGCGGCCCAGGTGCCGATCGAGCGTCTGGCAGCCCACTTCCACGATACTTATGGCCAGGCGCTGGCCAACCTGCTGTCGGTTCTGGAGGTGGGAGTGTCGGTGATCGACGCAGCGGTCACCGGTCTGGGAGGGTGCCCCTACGCCAAGGGGGCCAGCGGCAATGTGGCCACCGAGAACGTGGTCTACATGCTCGATGGACTCGGCATCGAGACGGGGGTCGACCTCCGGGCACTGATCTCGTCTGGCTGGTACATCTGCAAGGCGCTCGGGCGTCCGCCGCAGGGAAAGGTCTCGCGCGCCATGCGGCCGGATCGCGCGTAATGCCGCTCGAGTCGCCCGACTGGTATGAGGCGGAACGTCAGCCGGATCAGATCGCGAGGCGGCGGGTGCAATTGAAGCGTAAGATCGCACGGTTGTCGTTGCCCCACGACCACCTGCTACAAGGGCCGACGCTGGATGTGGCCTGCGGCTGCGGTGAAGCGCTGGATCTGTTTCACATGCGAGGGCACCGCCGACTGGTTGGCCTCGACCTGCACGATCAACCGCTAGACGGATTCCCCGGGCGATACGCATACCTCAGAGCATCGGCCGCAGCGCTGCCGTTTCCCGACTCCAGCCTGCAGCTGGTCTGCTGCTTTCATGCGCTGCACCACCTGGCGGACGAGGCCGAAATCGGCCGCTTTCTTCTTGAGGCCGAGCGTATTCTGCGGCCGGGTGGCTACCTGGCCTTGATCGATTTCCACGCGGGGTTCGCGCTGCGTCTAGCGGTTCAGCTGGTTCTCGCGGGACTGACTCCGCCGACGTCCCAGATGCGGCATATGCGGGGGCAGTTGATCCAAGAGCGGGCTTCGATGGCGAGTTATTTCTCGAGCTTTCGCTCGATCGAGCGACGGATCCGCGGCGCCCCTCTGAGACGGATTCATTACGGCAAGGGCCTGGTCTTTTTTTACTACCTGGGTAAGAAAGAGTCATGAGCGAGAGCCTGCAGGAGACCTATGCGCCCCGCAATGCCTGCTTCGGTTGTGGACCCGCCAACGAGCAGGGGCTGCAAATCAAGAGCCGGCTCGAAGGTGAGTCCGTCGTGGCTGAGTGGACGCCACACAAGCAGCACGAGGCGTTCGATAACATGCTCTGCGGTGGGATCATCGGCACGCTGCTGGACTGCCACTGCAACTGGACCGCGGCGTATCATTTGATGCAGGCTCAGGGTTTGGAAGCCCCCCCCTGTACCGTTACCGCCGAGTACACGATCAAGCTCAAGCGACCGACGCCAACGGACGGAGCGGTTACCCTGGAGGCGAGGTGCGAGGGGATAGATGGCGATCGAGCGCACATCTCGGCCACGCTCCAAGCCGGAGGTAAGGTGACCGCCACCTGCACCGGACTGTTCGTGGCGGTGCGGGAAGGTCACCCGGCCTACCACCGCTGGTAACCTCAGCGTCAGTGATGCCCGGCTCGCGCACCCCTGCGCCGGCCGCGTTTGAATTCTGCGCTTGCGCACTCGCTCGACGTGTGGCCAGACTGCTAGCCGAACTCGATCCCCTGCGCCAGCGGTAGATCGTCGCCCCAGTTGAGGGTGTTGGTCTGACGCCTCATGTACTGCTTCCAGGAGTCGGATCCGGCTTCCCGTCCGCCCCCCGTCTCCTTCTCACCGCCGAATGCTCCGCCGATCTCCGCGCCGGAAGTGCCGAGGTTGACGTTGGCGATGCCGCAGTCCGATCCACGATGAGAGAGGAAGATCTCGGCTGTCTGCTGGTCCGAGGTGAAGATCGCAGAGGAGAGCCCCTGCGGGACGTCGTTGTGCCACTCGATGACCTGATCCAGGTCACTGTAAGAGATGACGTAGAGCAGCGGTGCGAAGGTCTCCTGCTGTAGCATGGGCAGGTCGTGGGTGACCGAGGCGAGCGTTGGCTGCACGAAGAAGCCCTTGTCGAAGCCTTCGGCCAGCCCGCCGCCGCAGAGGATCTCGCCACCCTGTTGTTTGACCGACCCCACGGCTTCGACGAACCGGTCGACCGAGGCCTGGTCGATCAGCGGTCCCATGAGCGTGTCCGCTTCCAGCGGGTTGCCGATCTTGACCTGAGCGTACGCCGGGAGCAGCTGGTCGATGAACGTCTCACGAATCGACTCGTGAAGGTACAGCCGACGGGTGGTGGTGCAGCGTTGCCCCGCCGTTCCGACCGACCCGAACAGCACCCCCCGTAGCGCCAGGTTCAGGTTGGCGTCGCCGGCGACGATCAGTGCGTTGTTGCCGCCGAGCTCGAGGAGGCAGCGGCCGAAGCGGGACGCGACCGTCTGACCGACTTCGCGCCCCATGCGGCAGCTGCCGGTCGCCGAGATCAGCGGAAGGCGGCGGTCGGCTACCATGGCGTGTCCGACGGTCTCGGTCTCTCCGATGGCCAGGCCCATCACGTCGGGGTGGCCTGCCTCGCCCAGTACACGGTCGCAGATCTTCTGTAAAGCCACCGAGAGAAGAGGCGTGGCGGGTGAGGGCTTCCAGATCATCGTGTCGCCGCAGACGGCGGCGATCATCGCGTTCCAGGCCCAGACCGCGACCGGGAAGTTGAACGCGGTGATGATTCCCATCGGACCGAGAGGGTGCCACTGCTCGTACATCCGGTGGTGCGGTCGCTCGCTGTGCATTGTCTTGCCATAAAGCTGCCGGGAGAGACCGACCGCGAAGTCGGCGATGTCGATCGCCTCCTGGACTTCTCCCAGCCCCTCCGCCTCGATCTTGCCCATCTCGATCGCGATCAGTCGGCCCAGCGGCTGCTTGACCTCACGCAGCGCGTTGCCCAGCTGGCGGACGATCTCGCCCCGCTGGGGCGCCGGCACCATACGCCAGTCGCGGAAGGCGTCGACGGCGCGCGAGACGCAGGTCTGATAGTCGTCGGCTCCGGCTTGCTGCACCGCACCCAGTATCTCCTCGGTGCTGGGATCGATCGATTCGAGCCGCGGCCCCGAGGGGCTGTGGGTCACGTGGGTGCCGGAGGCGGTGCCGCCCAGCTCCAGTCCCAAAGCGTCAAATGTTTGCTGGATTTTGGTTCGCATGGGCGCATTCTATCCAAGCCTGCAGCAGACGCCACTGTGCGCGTGTTATATAGATGCCGCGTCGTGAATGGCGGACATGGCTCCTGGCGTCTTCGAGATTTTCGAAGCGGCCCAGGCGGATCAGCAGGGCAATCATCAGTGTGGCGCTGCGTCCGTGGCCTGCGGCGCAGTGGACCAGCAGTCCGCGCCCCAGCGAGGCCTGCTGCTCGGCCCAGTCCACCGCCTGCCGAAACAGCTGTAGATCTGGAGGCGTGGAATCGAGTGTGGGCATATAGTGAACGTTCGCTCCGTTCGGGTAGCCCAGCGGCCTTGGGAATTCGAAGCAGCAGTTGACGACCGACTGGACCTCCGCGGCCTGGTACCGTCCTCGGTGCCAGGCGAAGGGGAGCGCGCCGAGGTAGATTCGCGGGATGATCTCGTCGAAAGCCGCCTCCCTCGTGACGCCGCGCCTCAGCAAGAGAAAGGTCCAGCAGACCAGCATGTAAGGCAGTGTCAGCAGGGTGATCAGCCTCGACAAGGAGCGCCGTTCGCGGAGCCGGGCTTCACGGAGCACGCCGAAGAACTTGGCGCCGTAGAGCAAACCGTAGAGCCCGAAGGGGAGGATCAGGTAGCACATCAAGAACGCGAGCACGGTGCTAGTATAATGTGCGGATGGGCAATCGACTGCCCTTGTTCGGCGGTTCTGGCAGAATCGGTCCGACGTGCGGTCAGATGGGCTCAGAGCTGGAGCAGCTCGCGTGTCTGGGACACGCTGGCCAGTGGGCGGCCGATGTCGGCTGCCATCCGGGCTGCTTTTTCGACCAGTTCGGCATTCGAGTTGGCAACCTGGCCCCGTGCTAGATGGTAGTTGTCTTCCAGCCCGACCCGCACGTGGCCTCCCAGCGCCAGTGCGGCGGCTACCATGGGCCACTGCTCCAGCCGGACCGCAATGGCCTGCCAGTTCGCTCCAGCTGGGAGCTGGCGAACCATCGCCACGAGCGACTCGACGGTGGCGGGAACGCCGCCGAGAACTCCGTGGATCAAGCTGAACTGCAGCGGCGGCTTCAGGTGTCCGAGGTCGATCAGCGGCGCTACCGAGGCCACGTGGCCGACGTCGAAACACTCCAGCTCGGGCCTCACGCCGGCGCCGTTCATGCCCTCGAGAAATGCGATGATGTCACGGAAGGGGTTGGCGAAGACCGCGTCGAGGTGAAACTGCTTGCTCTTCTTGCCATAGATCGCGTAGTTCATCGACCCCATGTTGAGCGCGCCGATCTCTGGCCTGACTTCCGTGATGTGGTCCAGCCGGTCGGCCACCGGGACTCCGATCGCCCCCGTCGAAAAATTGAGGATGACGTCGCTCTCGGCCCGGATGCGGTCGGCGATCTCCTGGAAGACCTCGACGCGCCAGGAGGGCC
Source organism: uncultured Planctomycetota bacterium (assembly GCA_964486115.1). Taxonomy (GTDB): domain Bacteria; phylum Planctomycetota; class JACQVV01; order JACQVV01; family CAZANL01; genus CAZANL01. The sequence continues at coordinate 8,464 of CAZANL010000034.1, read as the reverse complement.
GTCCGTCATCCTCCCGCCCGTGGATGTGTACGATTGCCGCACCGGCCTCGGCGGCGCGAAGGGCTTCGGCCGCGATCTGTGCTGGTGTGTAGGGGAGCGCCGGGCACTGCTCTCGATTGGCAGCCACACCGGTCAATGCAGCCGAGATGATGACGGGATTCATACCGGGCGCACTCCGTGCTTGCGGTCGACGCGCCGCGGCTGCTTACGCTGCAGGCGCTCCAGTCCCGCAATCAGCCGTGAGCGCGTTTCACTGGGTTCGATCAGGTCATCGATCAGGTTGAACTGGGCAGCGCGGCGGATATCGATCCGCTGCTTGAATTTGTCTAGCAGATGTTGGCGGGTGGCTTCCGGGTTCTCGCTCTGGGCAACCTCCCGGCGGAAGGCGATCTCGACGACTCCTTCTGCCCCCATCAAGCTGATCTCCGCGGTGGGCCAGGCCAGCAGCAGATCGCAGCCGAAGGCGCGGCCGCACATCACGTAGTAGCCCGCGCCGTACGCTTTGCGCACGACGATGGTCAGCTTTGGCACGTCAGCTTGGCTGACGGCATACAGTAGCTTGGCGCCATGCCGGATGATGCCAGCCTTCTCGACGCGCGATCCGACCAAGAAACCGGGCACGTCCTGAAAGAAGACCAGCGGAATCCCGTATGCGTCGCAGAGTTCGACGAAGCGGGCTGCCTTGTCGGCGGCGTCGTTGTCGATCGCGCCAGAGAGAACGCTGGGTTGGCTGGCGACAACGCCGACGGGCCGCCCGCCGAGGCGTGCCAGTGCGATGATGATGTTGCTGGCGAACTTCGGTTTGAGCTCGAAGAAACTCGATCCGTCTACCACACGCAACAAGATCTCGCGCATGTCGTAGGGCCGTCGCGGGTCTTCGGGGAGGATTCCGTCGAGATCCACAGAGTCGGGCTCTACGGGCTCGTAGCGCGGGGGTGCCTCGGTGTAGTGGGAAGGGAAATAAGACAGGTAGCGACGGATCATGTCGATGCACTCGGGGTCGTCCGCTGCCTCCAGGTCAGCCACGCCGCTCTCCCGGGTGTGAACCCGTGAGCCGCCCAGCTCCTCCATCGAGATTTCTTCGCCGACGGTCGCCTTGACCAGCGGAGGTCCACCCAGCGCAAGTGAGCTGGTGCTCTTGGTCATGATCACCAGGTCGGCGAGGGCTGGGATGTAGGCCGTCCCGGCGACGCCGGGTCCCATCACTGCGGCCACCTGCGGCACCACGCCACTCATGGCTACTTGCTCGTAGAAAAGGGCGCCGGAAGCAGTGAAGGCCTCGGTCGAGCCGGCCTCCTGGACCCGTGCTCCTGCCGAGTCGATCAGCCAGATCAGCGGCATTCGTTCGATCTGCGCTCGCTCACGCATTCGCGTTGCCTTGACCTCTCCGATCTCTCCGATCGTACCAGCGAGTACGGTGAAGTCGTAGGCGATGACTGCGACCGGGCGGCCGTCGATTCGTCCTGTGCCGGTGACGGCACCGTCGGCCGGGGTTCGTTCTGGCTGGTGTGCAGCGCGGCCGAGCATGCCGAACTCTTCGAAGCTCCCGGGATCGAGCAGCTTCTCCAGCCGCTCCCGCACGGTCAGCTTGCCGGACGCATGCTGTGAGGCGATGCGCTTCTCGCCTCCCATGGCCAGGGCGGACCCGCGCATCTTTTCGAGGTCTGAACTGTTCATGGGGCGGATGATACTGCAATGACGCAGTGTGTCAAATCAATCTTGGCCGGGCGGCCAAGGGGTGTCGGAGAATTCAAGCGTTGTGTGGGGCTCGGGCTATTCGACGACGACTTGGGTCCGCAGAAAGCGCCCGGAGCTGCTGTCGCGTAAGCTGATCTCGACTTTCTGGCCTACCAGCTCGGCGGCGTTGTCCACCGCCAGCTCTCGGCTGCGGGTGCTGTTGGGCGGAAAGTCAATGGCCCAGGCTTCGCGTAGCCCACCCGACAGCTGGACTCGCATGGCCAGGTTGAGCGTTTCTCCCGTCGTGTTGGTGGCAGAGATCAACAGGCTGCGCCCCTTGACCTGGGCCTTGACGCCGAGGACGGATTGAACCTCTAGTGGGATGAGGCGCCGGAAGAAGCGGCTCTCATCGTCTTTCAGCACGTGGGTGAACAACTCTGCCTGCGAGACACCGGCGTAGGCGCTGGTGTAGACGTTGATCTTGATCTTCAAGCTGCCCTGCTGTCCCGACTCCAGCACCAAGCTGTGTTCCCGTGCGGAGGTCTTGATGCCGTCAGGCAACCGAAAGCGGAAGACAAACCGGCGTCGCTCTGGAAAGTGGTTGGTGATCTGCAGCGTCAACTTCTGTTCGCCGGATTGGGAGGCCACCGTTGCAGGGGTCCAGCGGGCGGACAGCTGTGTATTGAGCCAAGGGGTGTCGACGCCGGTGACGAAGTAGGGCTCGCGGCTTACCGCGGCCATTATCTTGTAGGTGCTCTTGGTGATCTGATTGCCCGGGCCCCCCAACGGAATCGGATTGCCGAGCAGGTCCCAGGCCTGGGCGTCGCGGCCGGGGTAGAGTTCGACGGGTTTAGTGTTGAGGTCGTGCCAGACGGCAAACACCGTCTTGCCTTGGTGCTGGAATACCTGGACTGACTCCGAGATAGTGGTCAAGTGCGGGGCGGGACCCAGAAAACTGTTGATCGAGCGAGCTAGCAGAAGCTCGGGGTGCGCCCGATCCGCGGCGAACCAGCGCTCGCTCGGCGGCCGGGCCAGCAAGAGCCCGCCGACGCCGTCGATCTGTCTGTCGATCAGTAGCCGCGAGAGGCGCGTCAGTTTCTGCTTATCGACCCTGCGGCCCAGCTTTCTGGCGGCGATGTGGTGGATCACAATGTCCCTGGCGCTTGCGCGTCCGAGGGGCGAGGACTGTACCTGAAACCCCGCACCGCTGGTGTCGGGCAGGCCGAAGGTCGCATTCACGTTTGCAGCTTGCGCGATGCCTTTCAACTTCCGTAGGAATGCGGCGCGGGCCGTATCTTGTTGCCAGGCGGGACCGTCTGCATCTCCGCCGAGCTGCCACTGTGTCACGTTCTCCCCGTACAGCCGTAGGGCGCTG
>CAZANL010000034.1:0-5402 GCA_964486115.1 uncultured Planctomycetota bacterium | reverse complement strand
GTCCAGTTGCATCAGAGAGGTCTTCTTTCCGGTCAGCAGTCCCGCCACCAGATCCTTGCCGACCAGCATCGCTAGCGGGTCGAGCTGCTGTTCTTCGAGTCGCCGAAGAACCGTCATCAGCGACTTGGGGGGGGGCGGCTGCCGGGTCAGATCCACCGGAAAGCGGATCTTGCCGAAGCGCAGCAGGGTGGCGGCTGGAACCCATGACGGGTGGGAGTCGATGTCGTGGAGAGCCAGGCCGATCGGTCCGGGGGCACGCCACATCTGCGCCCCGTTTCGGCTGTAGATTGCCAGCTCGAGCGGCTGGGCGAAGATGAACTGCTTTCCGCGCATCAACTGGACGGTCCCACTGTAGAAGCCGGTTTCGCGTAGCGTGATGTCCACCCAACCGGTGCCGTAGCCCTTGCTCAACTGCCAGGGAGCGGCGGCGGTGATGCCGCGCTTGCTCGGGCCGGAGAGGGAAAGCCGAATCGTGTAGTCGCTCGGTTTTGCGCCGCTGATGCGCAGGGCCACTCGCACATTCCCCGAAATAGCGCCACTGGCTCTGAGCCGGCGTAGCGGATGGAAGCGCCCGACCGTGGCCCATGGCGTATGGATCATCCGGCGTGGTGTGGCAAACAGCTGTATCGGTGCGAAGTAGGCTTCTCCTCTTGCGTCTCCCTTGCCGAGAAGCAGGCAGCGTAGCCGCATCCAGCGCGTCCCATTCGGGAGCGGCGAGAGTGGCATCTCGATGGTCTTCCAGGGGCCTGATCGGTGTGGCGGTGAGCGTCGTGTTGCCAGCACGCCTCCCTTGTCGTCGAGCAGGATGGCCTCGATCACCGCGCCTCCGTTCTTTAGGCCCGATGTGGCCAATTCGCCGGCCAGGGCGTAGTGCTTGTCCGGCCTGAGCGGTATTGGGTTGTGATACTCCACACCTTTCTTGCCGCGAGCGAGAACCAGCTTGACCGCCTTCCGATTTTCGTGGTTGATGATGCGGGCGGCGGGTGGGTCGGGCCAGAAGCCGTCGGTGGGTCGTGTGATGTTGCGCCACAGGTCCGGTCGCCCGTCTCGGTCCAGATCTCTGTCAAAGGGGTAGTTGGAGACATCGGCTCGGAGTGCTGGAGCAGTCAGCAAGGCGAGCAGCAGTGGCAGGAGCCAGGTCAGGTCAGGGCGGCGACGATCCAGCGGACGCAGCGGCCCGCTTGTTCGATGGGCGGGAGTGAGGTGCGGTAGCACACTCGACCGCGGCTGCTGGTACCCCAAAGCTGTCTCGGTGGGCCCGTTCATGGTGCTGACGGCGGTTTTTCCAGAGCCGGATTCGTGATGCGCGCGGCCGGCAGACCGGGCGTTTGGCTGATGAGGGTGTCGGTACATTCTCCTAATGGGAACATCGGCAGGATGGCTGCCGAACCGCACCAGATTCCAGGAAGTGCTCAGAACGGACGACCTGCTCCGATCAGGTTACTGACCGGTGTGAATGAGGTCTAAGTCTACGGCCTGTCGGGTCTTGAGTTGGATCGACAGCTTCCCGCCGACATCTGATTCGCGGAAGGGCTTGCTGCTCGCCCGCTGGCCGTTGAGGTACAGCACCAGCTGGGTCCCCTTCGTCCGGAACTCGACCAGATTCCAGGCGGCGTAACCGTTCACCAGCGGCTGCCCGACCGACTCGTTGTTGCCCTGGGTGAACAGGGTGATGCGCATCGGAGCCGGGCTCTTGGTGAGGCTGAAGATCGCGGTCAGCTTCCCATATCGGACCATCAGTTGGTTGTTGCCCTGCCGGACTCGCATCAGGAATGTCAGCGACCCCTTGGCCGGCCAATTGGCGATCACGCTGCTCTGGCTGAGCTGCATGTAGCCGTTGCCATGCTCTTGTTTTCGGATGGCCGGTTTCTGCTCCAGCTTGAACGTCTCTTCCAGTTTCTTGCCTCCGTCGAAGTCGAGCAGGATGCCGTCGCTACCCACGAGCCCCTTGAAACTCGAAATCCGCTGGAGGTTGAGCGCCTTGGCCTGTTCCGGGAGCACTCTCAAGGCGTCGCCGCATTTCTTCTCTAGTTTCAGCAGCGCGAGCAACCGGCTCCGGGCTTCCGAGATCTTGGCCAGCTGCACAAGCTCCTCCTTCACGATACCTTCGAGCCGTACGCGCACCTGATCGAAATAGGGTTTCGCGAGGGTTTGGCCTGGGGCGATCTCGCTCAGGAGTTCGAGGGCGGTAAAGTCGAGCCCTTGTCCGAGGGCGAACAGGCCGACCTTGAGGGTCAGCAGGTCTTTCTGTTTGGCCGCCGGGCGCGTCAGCAATGCAATCCGGATGATCTCCTTGGCATCGATCTTGCGCCAGTGCACGAAGCTGTTGACACCCTTGAGCCACAGACCGTCCGGTTTCAACCGCTTGACTTCGTGGAGGGCATTGGCGTAGCGGCATGTCAGCTGACCGTGCTTTCGCATGTCGGTGTTGCCGATGTGCTCGAACAGCTGCAGTAGCCAGCGCAGTTCCTGAATGCGGTGCTCGATCTTCGGCTGATGTGACTTGCTGACTTTCCTCAGCACCTTGGTCGTCAGATGATGGATCGCTGACTGATATTTGAGATTGACCTCCAGCTTCCGGCTTTCGGCGAGGCCCTTGATGTACGCCTCTTGACGTTTTTTCTCCGCTGCACTGACCTGCGTCGCGAGCGCCTGGGCGATCAGTTTCTGCAGGCGCTCCTTCTGCTGGGCTGCCTTCTTGGGGTAGTCCGGGTTGACGAACGTGCGGCGAACTTCGTTGAAGACTGTGATCGCCCTCTTGAACTGGCCTCCCTTCTCGTAACCCTTCGCCTCGGCGAGTAGTAGGTCGAACGCGGAGGCTTCGGCCGCGTTGATGGCGGCATTGAGTGTCTTACTGGTGACCACCCAACTCTCGAAATCGTACTGCAGCGCGTTCTTCTTCCAGGAATTTCGAGCTCGGTGAAAGTTGTGCTCCCGGATGGCGCTGCTCACTTCCTGGGTGAACTTGGCAACCATTTGGCGCTCCATGTTTCCATGGCGCTTGGTGATCTCGGCTATCCAGGCTCGCACCTTCGGCCCCTGCGGGGTGTCAGAGTGTTCCTTCAGATATGCGTTGCAGCTGGCCAGGAAAGCCGCGTGTTTCTTGTAGTTGTGGCGGCTCATCTTGTAAGTCCGTTCCAGCGTGACGAAGGCCGGATCAGCGATTTGTTCCGCCGTATTTGTCGTCCCACGGGCGTAGATGAAGTAGCCGATGGTCAGCACCGCGATCAGCACCATGACGCCGAGCAAAGCACCGGCGTTGCCCTCCTGGATCGGCTGTTGGGCGAGTTCATCGAGCCCGGCTTCCTCCTTCATCACCGCGCGCATCGCGTCCGAGGATTCGTCCGCGTGGATCTCGCCTTCGTATCGAGCTTCTCTCGGGTTCTCGAGATCGTGGATCAGCTCGGTCAGATCCTGGTAGCGGTCATCGGGTTCGGCGGCGACCATCTTCTCGATGATCTGTGCGACCTGCATTGGCACGGCCGGGTTGTAGACCTGGGGGGGCGGAAAGTAATCTTCGGTGAAGCGGATCAGCACCTCGAATGGCGACTGCCCCTCGAACGGTGGGCGCCCGGCCACCAGGTGGTAGAGCGTTGCTCCCAGGCTGTACACGTCACAGCGATAGTCCGCCTGCCTGTCCTCGACCACCTGCTCGGGTGCGATGTAGAATGGCGCGAGCTGTCCCGAGTCGACGATCGTCAGGATGTTGTCCGTGATCTTGGGGGTCAGGCCCAGATTGCCCAGCACCACCCGGCCCTCCGTCGAAATCAGAATATTGCTGGGGCGTACGTCTTCGTGAATGCCTCCGCTTTCGTGAACGAACTTCAGCGCCTCGGTCACCCGCGCACAGATAACCAGCGCCTTCTTGACGCTCAACGAGCCCTTGCGCTGCAAGATGTTGCGCAGGCTCTCACCCTCGATGTACTCGGTCGACACATAGTAACTGCCGTCGACCGTGCCCATGGCGTAGACCCGCTTGATGTGCTTGTGGTTCAGCTTGGCGCTGCGTTGCACGTTCGATTTGAGCAGGTTGGTGTATTCGGTGTCCTCGCTGACGTCCTTGTTGAAGATCTTCAGCGCGACGATCCGGTCTTCGCCATTCTTCTTGGCTTTATAGATGTTCCCCGTGCTGTCTTGGCCCAGGTGTTTGAGGACCTGGAATTCGCCAAAGACCGAGCGTGGCTTCTGCTTGGGCTTCTCTTTGAAGATCGGTTGCACTTCCTGGACAACCGTCTGGTCCGCCTCGATGGGGGCTTCCTTGTCTCGGGAGAAGTGCAGGCTCTTGCCGCAGGAGGTGCACTTGAAGCTGGCTCCCTCTTCCACGCTGCGGACGTTGAAGCTGGCGCCACAACCCGGGCAGTTGGCGATCCTCTTGTTTTGATCCTCGAGGATCGCCTTGACCTGGTGTTTTTTGATGAAGTTGCGGGTGACCAGCAGCTGCCCGATCCGCGGGACCTTCTGCCCGCTCTTTTTCATCTGGCCCTGAAGTGAGAGGCATTCCTGGAGCTGCTCCTTGGAGAGCAGGTTCCACTTGATCGCGATCTCGCCGAAGAGCCGTCGGGTCTTCTTGTCGTATCCTTCGAGAACGGTCTGCAGCTGCTCCCGGCTGATATATCCTTTTTGCAGGAGAACGTCGAATAGACGTGGCTTGTTGCCATTCTCGTCTTGCATCAACTCCTGGGCATCGATGGCTTCGGCGAGCTGTTCGCGGTTAACGAACCGGGCGTTGACGAGCAGTTTTGCAATGACCTTATCCTGAATGCTCACGGGGGATCTCCTGCCCGGTTTTGGCAGCTACTGTTGACCTAATGGGCGTGCAAACCGTGGACCTGGTTGCTACAATGGTTCCAAGTGGGTCAACCACGACAAATTGAAGCCCAAACGTAGCAGACGCCCACCGCTTTGGCCACACTTTTTGCTTCCCGTCAGATCGCCTCTCCAGAGGCTGTCTTCGATCAACTTTCGACGACCCGGCACCCTGTTTTCCTCGACAGCGGAGGGGAGGGGCCATGGGCCAGGTACTCGATCCTCGCCGCCGACCCGCGGGAGGTGATATGGGTCCACGGCGACCGAGTTTGGCATCGCACGGAAGATGGGGTGAATTCCCCGGAAGTTGAGCCGTTCAAACTGCTTGCGGATCGAGTCGGCCGGCTCCCAGCGCGTGACGACGGCCAGGTCCCTTTTCGCTCGGGCGCGATTGGCTATCTGGGATATGGCCTGCGTCACCGGCTGGAGCAGCTGCCCACGGCCGGCCTCCCAGACGGGCTCCCCGATCTGTGGTTCGGGATCTACGATCGGGCACTGATCTACGACCATCGGCGAGCGGTCTGGACCGCCAGCGGGGATTGGAGCGAGGGTGAGCTGACCGCCTTGTTGGCCGCCTCGATCGAGGGTCCGCTGCC
>CAZANL010000033.1:4868-15890 GCA_964486115.1 uncultured Planctomycetota bacterium | reverse complement strand
GCCGAGGCGGTCCGGTCCCTTTGATTTTTCCGTCATCACTCGCTCATTCTTTCTTGCTGTTGCCGCGAAGTTCCCCGCTGATCTTTTTCATGTCTAGCTCGAGGATTAGTTTGCGGACTTCCGGGTCTTGAAGCAATACCTTGGCTCGATTTGAGCGAAGGATTTCTTTGAGGTCGCTCGCGCTGACCTGTTCTTTTTGCTTGGTCCGCTGGACCTCTGGGGACTCCGACAGGAACCGGGAGACGGCTTTGTTCGACTCGAATTTCTTCCGTGCTTCAACTGCCGTGGGGGACCCAGAGAGCTGCTGCAGTACCTCGGGGTTCTGAAGTAGAGGCTTGAGGAGTTCGACCGCCTTGGCCTTCACCTGCGGATCCTCGACGCCGAGGTACTCGACCATGCCGTGTGCGGCCACGTCGATTATCTTGTCGCTGGCCCCCTGAACGATCACCATCTTGCGGAACTGGTCGACGACCTTTGGGTGGTCCTGCAGGAAGTTGATCACCTTGCTGCTCTCGCAGAACGACTCGAGCTTGCCTCCGAGCGGTACCTGGCTGGTGTTGATCCCGGCCATGAAGCAGGCGGTCAAGCCGACGAAGAAAGAGCCCTTGATGGCACCGAAGAGGACCCCGCACATCCGGTTCTTGAACTGGATCGAGTCCTGATCCACCGCGTACTTGTGGACCAGGGCGTTGATGATCTGAACCAGCCCCCAGACACCGAAGATCAGTACCAGGTACCACACCCCCTGGGCCATCCAATCTGTTTCGAGTCCGAAGTTGATGCCAGAGGCGGTGTGAGCGGCTCGATAGAATGTGCTGGCGACGATAAATGCCGCGACGAGGGCAATCAGGTTGATCAGTTCACGAACGAAGCCTCGGATCATGCCCCAGAGCATGTTCCAGACCACGACAGCTGCGAATCCGACGTCCAGCCATTCTCCAGCGCTCAGGGTGGCGAGTGCTTCCATGTCAACTCCCATCGTACGCGAGGGGCATTAGGTATGCCCTATTATAGATGGTGATGGGCTGACTTCCAAAAGAGACAGTCGGGTTCGGGTTGGTGGCGTTCAGTCTTGAGGGACGTCGGAGGTCTGTTCCATTTCATCTTCATCGTCGGAGGTTTCCACGTCGGCGTCCTGAATGTCCCGCAGCTGAGTTTCCAGCTCCCGATGGCGATTGCGCAGAAACTCGATGCGGGCTCGGACCTCATCGAGCTGCGTCTGGATCACCAATAACTTCAGTGCTCGGTACTTCCGACCGAGCAGACGCTGGGCTCTGCTGATCCGGTTCTGCGTGTCGGTCAGCGTGTCCATCTGCGTGGACTGTCGTCGCTGTGTCTGGATCAGGGAGGAGACAGAAATCGTCTGCTGGGTGATCCGTTCGTTGGTCTGACCCACCCGATTGTCCATCTCGTAGAGCGTCTCGGTGTGGCCGTCCACGACCGACTCGATCTCCGAGACTTGCTGGCTGAGGAGCTTGGGCGGTTCAGTTGCGCAGGCGATAAGACAGAAGGGCAGTATAAGGGTAATCCAGCGGGGCATGAGCGACTCCTGCGTGTTCACCACTAGACGACCAGTCCCGATCCCTGGCTGAGACTTGCGGATCTCGGCCATCGAAAGTATGGGTCGCCGTCTGGGCGAATTCAAATCACCTTGTTAGAATCATTGTCTACCAAGATCAGACGAGGGCACGAGATGTCAATGGATAGGGATCTGCAGTCGCTGCAAGAGGTGCGGGATCTGCTGCAGAAAGCGCACGACGCACAGAAGATCTACAAGGAATTTTCCCAGGAGCAGGTCGACCGGGTTTGCGAAGCCATGGTCGAGGCGGGCTGGCAGAACTCGCGTTACCTGGCGGAGCTGGCCTGTGAGGAGACCGGCATGGGCCGGCCCGATAGCAAGCACCTGAAGAACTTCGTCGGTACTCGCCTGACCTGGGAGGACATCAAGGATCTCAAGACCTGTGGCGTCATCCGACAGGACGACGTGACGCGGGTCTATGAGCTGGCGGATCCCTACGGAGTCGTCGCCGCCATCATTCCGACAACCAACCCGACGTCGACGGCGATGTTCAAGATCCTGATCTCGTTGAAAACTCGCAACTCGATCGTGATTTCGCCCCATCCCCGGGCGATTCGATGTGTGGTCGAGAGTGCGCGGATCATGCACGAGGCGGCTGTCCGCGCCGGCGCCCCAGAAGGATTGGTCCAGACGATGACCACCGTCACCTTGCAGGGGACTCAGCATCTGATGGAACATCGGCTGACCGACGTGATCGTCGCGACCGGTGGGAGTCAGCTGGTGACCGCGGCTTACAGTGCCGGCAATCCCGCATATGGCGTGGGGCCGGGCAATGTGCCGGTCTACATTCACCAGTCGGCCGACATCCCACACGCAGTCGCCTGTATCAGTGTCAGCCAGACGTTCGACAACGGAACGATCTGCTCTTCGGAGCAGTCGGTCATCTGTGACGAACGGATTGGGCAACAGGTGCTGGATCAGTTCCGCAGGCAAGGCAGCCACGTTTGCTCGCCGGAGGAGACCGCAAAGCTGGAGCGGGTCTGTGTGCGGGGTCACATGATGAACCCGGAGGTCGTCGGGCTGTTTCCCCGTGACATCGCGGCCAAGGCGGGGTTCACGGTGCCACACGAGACAAAGGTACTGATCGTGCCCTATCGTGGGGTTGGCCGGCAGCATCCGCTCTCGTGCGAGATTCTGGCTCCGCTGCTGACCTTCTATGCCGAGAACGGGGAGGAGGCCTGCCGCCAGCGCTGTCACGAGATCCTTGCGGACGATGGCCTCGGTCACAGCTTCGGGATCCATGCGACCGAAGAGCAGGTGATCTGGCGCTACGCTCATGAGATTCCGACCTACCGGTTTCACGTCAACGCACCAACGACCCAGGCCTCGGTGGGGTACGCAGTCAAGATCGAGCCATCGATGACCCTGGGCTGCGGCGCGCCGGGCAAGAACATCACCGGTGACAATATCACCGCGCGCCATCTGATGAACATCAAGCGAGTGGGTTTCATCGATCCCGCCTTCGATGCCGAACATGTGGTGCCGACCTATCAGTCAGGAGCCGCGGCGGTGTCTGCCAGTCCAGCGCCAGCCCCCTCCGGGCAGGGGCAGGCTTCGTCGCAGACCGACTTCACGGTCAACAACACGATCAAACCTCCTGTTCGCCCCTACCTGATGGACAAGCATAACCCGGGAAGCGACAGCTGAGCCCCTGGCATCGGGCTCAGCTGTAGTATCTCCGCTGCGCTACGATCCTGTTTGACCGAGAGAATCGGCTCGCCGCGGGAGATGGTTCACGGCTCTCGCCCTGGGCTGTGGGGTGCTCAGATGGGCAGTCGAGGGGCAGCGTGACGGCGAGGCCGAGCAAGACGACAGGTTGTGAGTGAATGTCTATATGTTGTACACCTGCCCGGTTGCCTCCCCTCTCAGCGGTAGTCCTGCAGTCGAACATATCCGTAGGCTGATCCCTCTGGTACACTGCCCCCTCTACTCAGATGAGATGATCCGTTCGCATGGGGGTTTGCGATGGCCGCAGTGAATGATGTGTCCTCCTCTGATATCCGCGTCGAGCTGCTCCCCGACGACGCTCGCAGGGGACTTCCCGCCGACAGTTCCGGGCTTGGTTTCGGGAAGGTGATCACCAATCACATGTTCTGCTTGGACTACGAGCGGGAGGGTGGCTGGCAGGACCCGAGAATCGTACCGTACGCCCCTTTCCAGCTGGACCCCGCGGCCTTGGTGCTGCACTACGCCCAGACCATCTTCGAGGGAATGAAGGCGTTCGGCGGCCCAGGTGAGGATGTCATTCTCTTTCGCCCGGACCAGAACGCGGGTCGGTTCTACCGCTCCGCGGAGCGCATCTGTATTCCCCCGGTGCCGGTCGACATGTTTCTGCAGGCTGTCGAGGAGGTGGTCAAGGTCGAGCGGGCCTGGGTGCCCCGAGACCCCGGCACGGCTCTCTACATCCGTCCCACGCTGATTGCTACGGAGCCTGGCCTGGGTGTCCGCCCAGCCAGCCAGTACTTGTTCTACGTCCTGCTCAGTCCCGTCGGCCCCTACTTTCCGGAGGGTTTTCAGCCGATCGAACTACTGATTAGCGACGAGCATGTGCGAGCGGTTCGTGGCGGTGTGGGCGAGGCCAAGACGGGTGGCAACTACGCGGCCAGCCTGCTGGCCGGGCAAGTGGCCGCCTCCAGGGGCTACAGCCAGGTGCTCTACCTCGACGCGGTCGAACACAAGTACATCGAGGAGGTCGGCGCGATGAACATGATGTTCGTCTTCGAGGGGAAGACCATCGCCACGTCGCCGCTGACCGGCAGCATCTTACCGGGAGTGACACGTGCCACGGTACTCCAGCTCGGTCCTGATCTGGGGTACGAGGTCGAGGAGCGGATGCTGGATGTCAATGAGGTCCTGGAGGGGATTCGCAGCGGCCGGGTGACCGAGGTGTTCGGCACCGGCACGGCGGCCAGCATCGCGCCGGTCGGTGCGCTGGCTTTCAAGGACCAGGTCTACGCCGTCGGTGACCGTCAGATCGGGCCGATTGCGCAGACGCTCTACGACACACTGCAGGGGATCCAGTACGGACGGAGCGAGGATCCTCACGGCTGGACCGTCCGTATCTGAATCGGAGCAGTCCAACTGCTGGTCGAAGAGAACTCTGCGTTTCGGAAGCCGACTAGACCGAGAAGCTGAGGCCGCAGCCGCAGGTCCCGGTGGAACTCGGGTTGACCACGGTGAACCCGGCTCCTTGCAGCCGATGGAAGTACTCCACGCGCGACCCGTCGATCACGGCCAGGCTCTTGGGGTCGATGCAGACCCGCGCTTGGCCATTGGCGTAGAGGAAGTCTTCCTCCCCGGGCTGATCGAACTTGATGTCGTACATGTAGCCGCTGCAGCCACCACCGAGCACGGTGATGCGCAGAGCATACTGCCCCGTGGCTTTCTGCTCTGCCTCGAGCAGCTTGAGGATCCATTCCGCAGCGGTGTCGGTCACGATCAAGCCGCTGGGGGGATCGCTGAGCACCGGTTGCGCTGGAGCTTCTTGTTGCTCGGGTTCTGAGATCGTGAAGTCGAAGGACATCTCACTTGAGAGTAATTGAGTCTGACCGGCTAGGCAAGTGGTTTTCGGCGCTCCAGTCAAGATGTCGTCAAATCGCGGATCAAGCGATAGAAGTCTGGCACCTCGAAAGGTTTGCTGAGAGCGTGGATGTCCTCTCGGCGGATGAACTGCTGCGTCTGCTGGTCCATCGTGTCGCCGGTGATGAACAGCAGATGCTCGATCAGGTCCGGTCTGTTCGCGCCGATCCACTCGTGCAGTTCGAAGCCACTCATCTGAGGCATTCGCAGGTCGATGACAACCAGATCCCATGCGGCGCCGTCCGTCAGCAGCTTGCATGCTTGCCGGCCGTCCAGTGCCGAGGCGACCTCAGCTCCGCGAGATTCGAGCAGATCGCTGACCAACGTGTTGTAGCGTAGGTCGTCTTCCACAACGATCACGCGCCGGTAGCTCAGGTCGAGGATTGCGTCAGCCTGCTCCAGCGAGCGTTGGAGTTGCTGTGTGCGGTGGCGTCGGATGGGCAGGAGGATCTCGAAGCAGGCCCCTGTTTGCTGATCCATTGTGCTGTTGAACCCCTGGATCGAGCCGTCGTGTTCGGCCAGGATGCCAAAACAGGTCGCCAGCCCGAGGCCTGTGCCTTCCCCCGCCGGTTTGGTGGTGAAGAACGGATCGAACAAGTAGGGTAGGTCCGAGTCTGCGATGCCATGGCCCGTGTCCGTTACGCGCACGCGGATCCAGGACCCTGTTCGGTCGGCCGAGATCATCACCCGCCCGCCAGTCTCTCCACACGAGTCGATGGCGTTGTTGATCAGATTGATGAACAGCTGTGTCATCTGCGTCCCGTCGATCCGGGTCAAGGGCAGCTCTGACGACAACTCGAGCTCGATCGACACATTTCGAGAGTTGGCCCGCGACTTGATCAGCGGCAGCGTGTTCTCGATAACCGGGCGTAGGTCCAGGAACTTCTTCTGTGGCTTGGCCTGACGAGTAAACCGCAGCAAGGACTGGAGGATGTCCCGCGCCTTGCAGGCCGCCTCTTCGATCTGTTCCAGGCCGCTGGACGGTTTCTCGTCGTTCATGCTGCGCCGCAACATCTGGCTGTAACCCAGGATCGGTCCGAGCAGGTTGTTCAACTCGTGAGTGATACCGGCGACCATCGTGCCCAGGCCTTCCAGTTTCTGGGTCTGCAGCAGGCGTTGCTGAATCTTCTTCTGTTCGGTGGTGTCCCGCATGATTGTTCGCGCGCCACTGATCAGGCCTTGACTGTCGTAGAGAATCGTGGAGTTGACGCTGGCGCACAGGATCTTTCCGTCTTTCTTGATGAACTCGCGCTCGGCGTGGATCATCTCCGGTTGGGATGTCCTGACTCGCTCGAGCGCTTCGAGGAACTCTTCCCGTGATCGCTCGGTGAAGATGTCGGTCACATGCATGCCCAGAAGCTCGTCCTTGCTGTAGCCGAGCAGCTCCGCTTCTCTGCGGTTGCAGTCGACGATCCGGCCCGATGAGTCGAGCGTGTGATACATCAGAGGTGCTTCTTCGTAGAGTTCGCGGTATTTCTGCTCCGAACTGCGAAGGTCGCGAATCAGCAGGGTGACCTCCACGGCCAGACACAAGGGCCCCATGATCGCGCGCAGCATTTCCTCGTCGCGTGTTGTCCAGACAACCGGGTTGCAGCGGCTCAATGTGAGTGCGCCGAGAAACTTGTGCTGGTATTGGAGTGGGGCGTGCGCCGTCGACTGGAGATCCAGCCCAGCGGTCGAGGTGGTGTCCTGCTCGACTGAGTGGGTCGAATTCTGGCGGATAACGGGGGCGTTACTACTCTTCAGGGCACTCAGCAGGTCGCTGGCCAGTGCGTTCTCGCCGAGCAAGGTGCCGTGCTGGTCGAGCGTCTCTTGCGCTGGGTGATGGCTGTAGATCTCGAAGCTGTCGATGTCTGCATGCCAGACAGCCAGGCTGCAGCGGTCATACGGAATGCGTTTTTGCAAGAATGGAGTCAGTCGGCTGAACAAGTACCCGAGATTTCCCCCTCCGCTGAGGATCTCGTGCAGGCCCGCGAGCAAGTCTCGCACCTCGTGCAGGATCAGCGTTACCAGAAACTGCTCGTGTTCGACGGTGGTCGCTTGGACCGTCGTATGAATCGAGCGTTGGGGAAGAGTCAGGATGGTCTCGACCGCGCCATCAGTCTGACAGACCAGCCAGTCCTCAGGCGTGTTGAAAAGTCGCGCGATCTGCAGCCCGATGATCTGGTCACCCAGACAGTTCTTCGCGGAGAGATTGGCTGCGGTGATCATGCCGTCGCGATCTGTTATCAGCAGGGGAACTCCGGCTTTTTCGAATTCTGCGCTGACGGGCATTTCGGCTGCAAGAATAGGCAACCGCCGCTCCTCTTGTCAATGAAGTCAAGTTCTGCAATCACTGGCAAGAAGCTGTGCATTTCGGATCTGAAGTCTACAATTCTCCGATGCTCGACGGTCCTGCCGACGCTGACCTCGTGGCACGGATCAGTCATGATGACGCCGAGGCCTTTCGAGAGTGCTATCAGCGCCACTCAGAGGCGGTTTACAACGTCGCCCTGCGCATTCTCGGTGGTCCGGCCCAGGCCGCCGATCTGACCCAGGAGGTTTTCCTGACCCTGCACCAGCGCTCGCGAGAGATTCAGCAGGCCGACCGTCTGGGTGGTTGGTTGCTGCGCATTGCGGTCAACCTGAGTATCGACTGGTGGCGCAAGGGAAAGGGGGATCCGGTCAGTCTGGACGGGGTGGCCCATCTGGTTCAGGACCCCGCGGGTCGCAACCCGGTCGACCGGCTGATGGATTGGGAGGAGGAGCAGCGGCTCTCGCGCGCCATCCTCGAGCTGTCTGAACCTCTCCGTCAGGTGGTCGTCATGCGCTACGTCGAGGAGCTCTCTTATCAAGAGATCGCTGAACTTCTGCAACTGCCGATCGGGACGGTCAAGTCGCGGATCTTCCGGGCCCACGAGGCGCTGATCGAGTACTTGGGGTCGACCGTGAGAGGCGACTGAGGGGTGCGGGTGAAACCGTTCCGCAGGGTGCGGCGAGACCTACTTCAAGTGGGGTAGGATCGTCTCCCGATTGTGCTGCACCTTGAAGGCCCAGATCTGGCGATCGAGCCAGTAGTGCATCCACCCGACCCCCAGAACGGCGCCAAACGCGGCCCGGCCCACGGCGGAGTCGAACGTGGCTCCGACCAGTCGAAATGCGCCCACGAGCAGGCCGAACGCCACGGCGGCTACCAGCAGGCGAGGTAACTGCGAGAGCCATGGGGCGACCGGCTGAGTGCTGTGTTCGGGCCTGCTGTACTTGTTCTTCCCGTGCAGATAGACGATGCCGTAATACTGCAGCCAGTGCTGAGTCAGGGCGATGATGATCACGGTGCGCAGCGCGTCGATCGCCGCTCCTTCGCCAGGAGCGACCGGCACATAGAGCACCGGGGTGTACATTGCCACCGACGTCAGCCAGAACCAGATGTGAGCGCCCCGCCGGACGCTGTCGTGGCGCGCCTGGTAGATCATCCGGATCAAGACCACCAGGCAGACCAGGCTCGCGAGGCCGAACGCACACCGCGCCGCCTGCCAGTAGGCAGCCGTCTGCACCAGGCCCGGTCCGAACAGGTGGTCGACCAACCTGAATCGGAACATCCCGTGGACCACCAGAACGGTGCAGGCCAGATAGATCGACCCATTCTCCAGCCGCTGGCTGCGGGGTGAGAACGCTCCGCTGCGATGCCGGTACAGGCCGGCGATCCCTGTCGACTGCTTGGTGACATGATGCTGGGTCAGGATGTAGTCGATCGCGAAGAACAACCAGGGTATCACCACGTAGCCGACGATTGCGCTGACAGCCAGCAGTGCGGGCATGACGTAGTAGCGCATTGCGTGTTGGCGATAGAATGGCGCGTGTTCGGCGTCGAAGTAGAAAGAGAAGCTCAGGCTGTAGTGGCCATATGCCAGGACGATGAAGAACGCCGCCGAGACTGGGTACCAGAGTGTGGGAAAGCGGAGAACGAACAGATAGTACGCCAGTCCGAGACCCAGCGGGCCCAGAAAGAATGTCAGGTCGAAGCTCGGTGAGCGTAGCCAGGTCGAGCCTCGCGTCCTTTCGGGAGCGGAGGTGGCAATCGCGCTGCTCATGGCTTCTCGGCGATGACCTGCATGAATGCGGTGTGTCCGGACAGGCGTACGCACAACTCGAATGGCAGCATGAAGGCAACCATCACCGGGTTGTTGTAGCTGAACAGCTTGGCCATCCGCCGGTCGAGCCCCAGATCAGCGAGCAGGTACTCCAGGCTCCAGGCGTGGCCTCCCGGGCGGACCTTGGCCGTGAAATCGCCCTTGACCCGCAGGCCGGCTTTTTCGATCAGGCGGCTCAATGTGCTCTGGCTGAAATGGTGCAGGTGACGTGGCATGTGCCAGCCCCACCAGCAACGGCCGAACAGCCGTCGTTCCGGGGCGTCGAGATCCGGCTGCTCGGTGTCGAGGATGCCACCAGGCCGTAGGATGCGAGCGACCTCACGGAGAGTCGCCAGCGGATCCATCACATGCTCTAGCACGTGGCTCATCGTGACGATGTCGAAGGAGTTCTCCTCCAGTCCGGCCTGTTCGAGGGTCGCGTCGAGGATCTCCAAGCCCTGCTCCCGGCCCCGGTCGGCGATAGCTCGGTTGGGTTCGATACCGACCGCGTCCCAGTTGGTGTGCTCTTTCAGGTATCGCAGGAACTTGCCGTCCGCGCAGCCAACGTCCAGCAGGCGAGGCTGAGCGCAAGGTGCATTGGCGGCCAGGGCCTGCTGGCGGGGCCTGTTGTAGATGTGCATCCGCAGCTTGTGCAGCAGTGGGTTACCCATCGGCTTGTAGCACAGGTAGTCGTCTGGGTAGTAGTGCTCGAGCAGCGCCTCGAGCGTTGGGCGGGGGCTGGTGTAGAACAGATCGCAGTCTTCGCAGCGAACGACCTGAAAGGGGCCGGCAAATCCAGCTTCGTAGTCCGGCACCTCGATCACCGGGATGCGGTTGGTGGAACCGCACAGACAGCACGGGCGATCCTCGAAAGGTCCAGGACGGTTCCTGCTACGCATCACGCCTTCTTCAGGATCGAGGCAATCAGGTATCCGTGCTGGTTGAGGTTGGGAAAGACGCTGCAGAGCGTGTCGAACGGCCAGACGGTTGCACTGAACAGGGGGGTGAACAGCTTGGTTCGGATGTGACAGAAAAGATCGGCCATCCGCAAGAAGGAGGGGTAGAACAGCAGCCCGTCCCGCCCGACCACCTGGAAGCCCTGGCGTCGACAGGCAGCCTCCAACTCGGCGAACGAGAAGCTCATCTCGTACCCGTAGGGATAGTGAAAGAAGGCGTGCAGCATCTCGACCAGTAGCGGACGGAAGAATGGATCCCGCTTGTTCGGCACGCCGATGATTGCTGTCCCTCCGGGTGCCAGTACCCGGTACACCTCACCGATCACCTGCTCCCACTTCTCGAAGTGCTCGATCGTGCCCATCGTGTAAATGAAGTCGAAGCTGTTGTCACAAAACGGAATCTCGCGCACGTCGGCGATCGCGAATCGCGGCGTCAGCCCTTGGCTGCGGAAGTTGTGTGTCGCGGTCTCGACGGTGTAGTCTGCGATGTCGATCGCATACACGTTGGCTCCGCAGTCCCGCGCTGCCCAGCGCAAGATCTGTGTGTTGTGCACCTCGTTCCATAGATCCAGCTTGAGCAACTGCTTGCCGGAAATATCCGCGAAGTAGGTCTCGAACAGCCGCTTTTCGTGACGGAAGTAATACTGGGTCGACGGTGCCTCGGTAAAGGAGCGAAAGCTCCTCGCCGTGGTGTCCCAGTACTGGCGCAACTCGCTCTTGTCGTGGCGGCCCATTTGGTCTCGCCAGTTCTTGGGCGGCTCACCGCACTGTGCGCTCGATTTTAGCTTGGCTGGCGGAG
>CAZANL010000033.1:1908-4858 GCA_964486115.1 uncultured Planctomycetota bacterium | reverse complement strand
CAATTTCGAACAATCCCGACTCGATCCTAACACCGGTTTACCGCCCTAGCAAGGGCAAGCGTTGACTCTATAATAGAGGCTGATGACAGGCCCATGACACCTGGCAACGAGAGTGCTCGTATGCGACATATATGGTTCCCGTTGGTCCTATTGGTTGTTTCCGCGATTGCGCGGGCTGATGACCCGAAGACCCTCGACGACTACAAAAAACTGGTGACGCCCGCGATGCGGAAGACCCTGGACGAGCAGTTCACGTTCTTGAACCGCTGGCCGGATGCGTCAGCCCAGAAGGCTGTCGAACAGATTGTTTCGATCGGTCATGCCGCGATACCCGATCTGATCGAAGAGCTGAACGGCGGGCACTGGCGGGCCCAAGTGGCCTCGGCCTACATCTGCGGTCAGCTCAGGCGTCCGATTACCTACGAGGCGGTGGCCAACAGCGCCCGTCAACCCAAGGTGCAGCCTCACCTGGGTATCTATTTCAAGGCGCTGGCTCGGATCGACCGTTCACGTGCAATAAAGACCCTCTCAGGTTTTATCGAGTCGCGTTTTCCCGATGTTCGTCAGCTAGCATTGCGCTACTCGGTGGGGCTGGTCAAGCAGTCTGATCTGCCGATGATCGTGAAGCTGGCGGAACATCCGCGGGTCGCTACCCGTGTGGTTGCGATGACACTGCTGGGCTTGGCAGGTGGCGACCAGGCCCGGTCACGTCTGCTAAAAGGTCTGGAGGACGCGGATCCGAAGGTGGCAACCGCGGCCAGCAAGGCGCTCGCAGCCGAGTCACATCCCGCCAAGCGTGAGAAGACAGTCGCGTTGCTGCAGGGGAAGCTGGGCGTGATCGACCGACGCCATCGGGCATATGTCGCGCTGACCCTGGTGCGGCTCGAAGACGCGCACGGGGGGCAGTTGTTTCCGGTGGGGCAGCAGCACATCTATCTGCGGATGGTGTCTCACAGCGAGCCGTTCGTACGGGCTGCGGCCGCGATCGCGGTTGCCAATTTCGGGCGTTACTCGAACGATTCCCAGGTGACCAAGACCCTGGATCAACTGGTCGTTCCCAGGCTGATCCAGACGCTGGGCAGCAGCGTTTATTTCAAGGATTACATGTCTGTTCGGCAGCTCTCGGTGCAGAAGCTACGCCATCTGAGTGGCGAGGACTATGGCGCGGACTATCGTCGCTGGTCTCGCTGGTGGCTGTCCAACAAGGAGCAGTTCCAGGCGATCCGCCGGCTGGAGCGGGTTCCCGTCGAGCGACTGGCCGATCTGCAGATCATCCTGCGTCGCTATCTGCCAGGGCGGCAGGATGACCGCTGGATGTTCTGCTGCTCGCGCCCGAGCGCTTTCCAGAAGCACTATCCCGAGGCTCTGGTCTATGTACTGTCTCTGCTGCAGATGAACGATCTTGTGGACAACATGGGAAAGACCGGTTTTTTCACCCAGCAGACCGATCCTCTCACCGTTGCCGAGGGCCAGGCCTTCTGGCAGGTCGAGTTGAACCTCGGTCGGCGTAAGCGGCAGCTGATTTGCGGAGCGCCGGTCACGTCGATTCTGTCCCGGCTTACGACCTTGCTGAGCGATCTGGGTCAGGTACAGGAGTGGCAGCGCTACTGGGATCAGCGCTCCTGGCCTGACAGGAGCAAGTGGTTGGCGTTTCACTCGGCCTGGTGGGCTTCGCCGGAGCGCACCCTGACTGACCGTAACCGGAAGCTGAAATCGATGATCATCACCAGCTTCGGCAGTCTGCCGCCGCGTCGTCGGCTGGCTGCGGCCCAGCGACTCGCAGCGCTGGTCGACGAGGATCCTCAGCTGACCAAGACCCAGGCGGAGATCTTGGTTGCGCTGCTGAAAGCGCTGGGTGGCTTCGGCCCGACAGAGGGACGCCTGGCCTGGGCGCTGTCCAAGTCAGGGCAGCCGTCCGTGGTGACCCCGCTGGTCAAGCACCTGATCAGACAGAGCGCCAAGGAGTCGCAATCCACGTTGGAGACGATGTTCAGCTATATGGGCAAGAACGTCGCGCTGGCATTCCTCGGGAACCGTGAGTCGCGCCTGAGAGCGGCAGCCTGTGCCGGAATGTGGCGCTACGGTGGGGAGGAAATCGATCTGGCACTGGTCAAGGCGCTCGGAGACAAGAGCATGCTGGTCCGTCGGGGGGCCGTGTACTCCCTGGGCAAGCGGGGCAAGAAGCTCTCGGTTCCGACACTCGATGATCTGCTCTCCAAGAGCGCTGACGAGAGCCTGCAGCGGAGCATCTACACCGCACTGGGACGTATCGGGGGCGGTGCGGCGACCCAGATCTTGCTGGCCAAGCTGAAGTCCGCGGAGGACCGGATGAGGCCGACACTGATCGCAGCCCTGGGTGAGACACGCGATCGACAGGTGATCGAGCCGCTGCTGTCGATCTACCTCAAGCCAAAGCAGGACCTGCTGCGCGAGGTTGCTGCCGCCAGTCTGCTGGCACTCCCACGTGATGCGGTCCAGAAGCGGCTCGTCGGGCTAGCGCTCGACGCAGACGCCGACATCAAGGACCGGCAGTCTGCCGTGGCGCTGCTCTCCCGGAAATGGAGCCGGCGGGTCGGGACCGGTCTCGCGGCGTTGTTGAACGACGGCAGTGCGCAGCTCAAGCAGCAGGCGGCCCTCGTGCTGGCCTATTATCGTGAGAAACGCGCCGTGCCGATCTTGCTCGATGCGCTCTCGCGGTCGCCGGACAGCGCCGAGATTAGACACGCACTGGAAGCGGTCACGATGACCCGCTTCGGGGTGGCTGCCGAGGAGGTGGTGGGCAAGTATCGCGGATGGTGGGCGGCACAGGGCAAGCAGTCCTGGCGGCAATGGCTGCTCGACGCGCTCGAGCGAGACGGGTTCGAGGTGGGTGGCCTGCGGACGTACGTGAAGGAGGGCAAGCTTCCGGCGGGCGGCGTGGAGCCTCTTATCACCGCGCTGACCGATCCCC
>CAZANL010000033.1:0-1898 GCA_964486115.1 uncultured Planctomycetota bacterium | reverse complement strand
TATCTGGCTCACGGTGCCTCACTGGCGCTCAACGAGATCTTCGACCTGCCTCGACCACCGCTGGCCCGTCTGGCGACTGGCCGTAAGCGCCAGTCGACCGCCAAGCTCTGGAGAGAGGTCCGGCTCAGGCACCAGGAGAAGTAGGGAGCTTGACCGCTCGAGGCCTCGGCGGTACTTTGCGCCCATGCGCGTCGCGCGGCCTATTGTTCTGGGACTACTGATGCTAGGGCTGGGTTTTGCCGTGGGCTGGGTCGGCAGTGGCCGGCTGGGGCGCCGGACAAGCCTGTCGCGGTACGAGGTGTCGATCCGCAAGTCGGCAGAGCGCTTCGGTGTCGACCCATCGCTGCTGCGCGCCATCATCCGGGCCGAGAGCGGTGGACGCCCGAGTGTCGTCTCGTCTCGGGGCGCAGTCGGGTTGATGCAACTGCTTCCGAGCACCGCGCGGGAGTATGCCGGACAGCTGGGCTTGGAGGCCGAACCGGACCTCGAGGATCCAGCGACCAATATCTTGCTGGGTGCCTGTCATCTGGCCCGCCTGCTGGGCCAGTTCGACCACGATACCGTGCTTGCCGTGGCGGCGTACAATGCCGGTGCCGGGCGGGTCAAGAGCTGGCTCGAGAAACACCCGGCCCGCTCGTCCCGGGAGATCATCGCCCGCTCGGCCAGCGTCGAAACGCGGCAGTATGTCGGACGCGTGGACCGAGTTTTTACTCAGCAGAACGGAGGGGGACTGTGATGCGTATCGGTTTGATTGTGGCCACGGGGTTTGCTCTGGCGCTGGTCATCGGCTGCGGCCTGAAGAAGAAGCAGCCAGTCCCCACGAAGCCCGTCCGACGGGGTCCCAAGGTGACCAACATCTCGGCGAACAAGAAGGTGGCACCCTCGGGAGGCAAGGGCTCCTCGGCCAGGAAACTGCATCAGTCCACGGGCAAGGGCGGCGAGATCATTTATTCGGACAAGAAACTGGGGGGACGCCTCTATCAGAGCTATGTCGTGCGTCCGCAGGCCAGGGCGCAGTTCATCGCGCTGGTCAAGCCGCTGCAGGACGCGGTTCGGTATTACTACATCGAGCACGACAAGTATCCGGAGAAGCTCCAGGATCTGAATGAGGCGTTCACGGCGGTCTACAATCGCATTCCCGACAATCTGGGGCTGATCTATAACAGCAGCAACGGCAAGATAGATCTCGTTCGCTTCGGGCCGGGAAAGTGATCCGTAGCACCGCCTTCTGGCCGTGTCTCTTGCTGCTGGTCGCCGCCTGCGATGGCCAGCAGTCCGATCCTCCGCAGAGGCCCGGAGCCAGCCGGCCGAAAGCCAGTTCTTCGGCCGAGCCAGCAGTCGAGGTGCAGCGGTCCAGCTCCGCAAAACCGGTTGCCGAGAAAACGTCGGCTCCCGTTGTGAGGCCGGTGGTCAAGAAAACTGAGGAGCCAGGGATCACTCGGCCAGCCCGGGATATGACCGACCTGCTCGGCGGGTGGAAGATCGACATCAGCCGGTTTGTCGACTTCATGGTTCACACGGATGGCGCGTTACGTGAGTTGCCCGCAGACCGTAAAGCGGCTCATATCAAGGCGATGAAAGAACGGATCACGGGCAGCGTCACTTTCGAGCAGGTGCGGATGATCACGACCTTGCAGAAGGGCGATCAGGTTCAGTCGACGACCCACGTCTGGAGGGCGGTCGAGAAAGGCAGCCAGCGCTGGTCGATCGTCCTGGTGGAGTGGGGCAATTCGGCGAAGCTGGCTGGCAGCATCGAATGGAGAGGGGATGCGCACCTCGTCATCCGGGTCGAAAAAGACGAGCAGCCCGGCGAGTTCGAGGAACTGCACCTGCGGCGCTAGGCCTGTCGCAGCGCCTCGCGCAGCAACTCCTCTGTCGAGGCTGCTTGCCCACCCAGC
>CAZANL010000032.1:0-15919 GCA_964486115.1 uncultured Planctomycetota bacterium | reverse complement strand
TACCACGAGCGCATCCGTGAGCTCGGCTTTACCGAGGGACACGCAGAGGCCGGACGCGGATTTGGCGCAACTTGGCCCACACTGGGCTGGTCACGTCTACTCCCGGGCATTCGAATCGACCACCTCTACGCCGGCAACGGGCTGCACTTCATCGAGCACCATACCGGTCACGGCGAGGGCTCGGACCACCGCCCCGTAATCGCCACGCTGGCGCGCTCGCGCCAGGTTACGCGCGACACCACAACTGCCCCCACCTCTCCCTGATCGATGCCCAGACCTAACGCAGGGAATCCAGGATCGGTCCCAGCAGTTCGTACATCCGCTGGATCCCCTGGGTCTTGTTCATCGTGTACAGGTGGGCGCCGTCCGCCCCAGCCGCCAGCAGCTCCTCGATCTGCTCGGCTGCGTACCGCGTGCCGGCCTCGAGCACCTTCTCGGGGTCGTCGGCAATCGGCTCCATCAGCGCCTGCATCTTCTCGGGCATCTTCGCGCCACAGAAGTCACAGAACTCGAGGATCTTGTGGTAGTTCATCACCGGCATGATGCCGGCGACGATTCGCTGCGTGATGCCGATCTCACGGCAGCGATCGACAAAAGCGAAGAAATCCGCGTTGTCGAAGAAAAGCTGCGTCGCAACGAAGTCGGCCCCTTGATCGACCTTGTGCTTGAGGTATTCGAGATCCTTCTGCTTGTCCGGGTTTTCGACGTGCCCCTCCGGATACCCCGCCACACCCACAGCAAAATCATAGCCTTCTTCACGGATCATCTGCACCAGCTGATAGGCGTTGGTGAAACCCCCTGCAGCGGCTCTGAAGGCCTTCTCGCCCTTCGGAGGATCGCCACGCAGCGCCATCACGTTTTCCATTCCCAGTTCTCGGGTCTGGTCCAGCATCTCTCTGATCTCGGCACGGGAAGCCCAGGAACAGGTCACGTGCACCACCGCGGGGCAGTCCATGTTGGTATTGCAGTGCTCCGCAATCTCGACGGTCTGACCACGGTTGCTGCCGGCAGCTCCGCACGTGACGGTGCAGAAGTCGGGACGCAACTCCGCTAGCTGATCCATCTTCTTGTAGAGATTGACCAGGCCTTTCTCGGTCTTGGGCGGGAAGAACTCGAACGAGAAGGTCTGAGGCCGGCTCGCGAATACTTCGGTAACCTTCATCAGACCAGCCCGAGTCCCAGCTTGGCTGCCTCGGACATCATGTTGATGTCGTATGGGGGATCCCAGAGAATTTCCAGCTTGATTCCAGAGACGCCTTCGACACGCTTGACCCCGGTTTCGATCTCGAGCGGCAGGATCTCAGCCGCGGGGCAGTTCGGTGACGTCAGGGTCATGTCCATCACCACCTGGCCATCGGCGGCGACAGAGTAGTCCCAGATCAACCCCACCTCGTAGATGTTGATCGGGATCTCGGGGTCATAGATCTCCTGGAGAGCCCCGTTGATCTTCTCCCGCAGACCATCCGGTTCGCCCTCCTTGGGCTGGGTCAGCCAGGTCTGAATGTAGTCCGTTTGTCCGGGTGTGGGGTGGGGCATGACGCTTATCCTATTCCGTCGTGACGGTCTCTTGATTATCGCGCAACGCTGCCTGAAAGGTATGCCAGGCCAGCGTAGCACACTTGACGCGCACCGGGAACTCTCGCACCCCGGCAAACGCGACCAGCTTACCGAGCTGCTCCAGATCCGGCTCGCAGCTGGTGGTGATGAGCTGGTGGAACTGGCCGAACAACCGCGTGGCCTCCGCCAGCGGCTTCCCCTTGAGCGCCTCGGTCATCAGTGACGCCGATGCGGTCGAGATCGCACAGCCTTCGCCTTGAAAACTGATGTCGCTGAGCTGATCGCCATTCAATTTCAGATAGACGCGGCATTTATCGCCGCACAGCGGGTTGCTGCCATCGGCACAATGACTCGCATCATCGATCACCCGAAAATTCCGCGGCTGCTGGCTGTGACCCAGGATCACTTCCTGGTAAAGCTCCCGCATGTCCATCCTGGGTTACTCCTGCCTCAGTCGACGTAGCCGAAACGCTTGTAGATCAGCTGTTCTAGCTGATCGCGCAACGGATCGATCTTGATCTGCTCGATCATCTCGTTGGCGAATGCATATATCAGCAGGCCACGGGCATAGGCTTCGGGCACCGCCCGGGAGCGCAGATAAAACATGCTCTCCTGACACAGCTGCCCGGTCGTCGAGCCATGGGTGCACTTCACGTCATCCGCGAAGATCTCTAGCTGCGGCTGCGAATTGGCCACGGCTTCTTTCGACAGCAGAAGGTTCTTGTTCGACTGCACCGCGTTCGTCTTCTGCGCTTCTTGATGGACCAAGATGTTGCCCACGAATACCGCCGTCGACTGGTCGTCGAGGATCCCCTTGTACAACTCACGGCTGTCGGTGTTGGGCTGAATGTGCTCCAGACAGGTGTGATTGTCGACGTGCTGTGTTCCCCGGCCGATGTAGAGGCCGTTGAGCGTGCTGGTCAAGCCCTCACCACCCAGCAGGGTGCGGCTGTCATAACGAGACAACTTGCCACCGATGCTGACCAGATGGTTCCGGTACGTGCTGTCACGGCCCTGACCGGCGACCAGGGTCGACGCATGATAGGCGCTCTCACTCTCCCGGTTGAGCTTGTAGTGGTCGACGTGAGCGTTGGCCCGGACGACCACCTCGGTCGCCGCGTTGGTGAAGTAGACGCCATCGTCGATCGCACCGTAGCTCTCGAGCAGGGTGACCTGGCTCGACTCCTCGGCCAGAATCAAATTGCGGACATGGGTCATCGACTGCTGCCCGCCTCCCGTCGAGAGGAAGAGCAGGTGAATCGGGCGGTCGACAACCGTCCCACGCGGGACGTGGATGAACGCACCATCGGTCATCAACGCCTGGTTGAGCGCCAGAAATGGGTGGCTCTCGGTATTGGTCGCATACTTACCAAGATGCGCGTTGACCAGTTCGGGCTGCTTGCTCGACGCTTCGGCAAGGCTACAGGCGGTCACCCCACCCAACTCGCTGGGCGCTGCGGACAACGTGGGCACGAATCGTCCGTCGACGAAGATCAGCCGAGCGCTGCCCAGGTCGAAACTCAGACGATCCAGTGCGGCGCTAGCAGCCGAGTGGTCCATCTCACAGCCCGCCAGGTGAAATTCCGTGCGCTCCAGGGTCGCAGTGTTGGTGAAGCGCCAGGACTCTTCACGCGGGCTCGGAAAACCCCGCGCCTTGAAGTGCCCGATCGCTTCTGAGCGCAGAGACTGGCCCCACATGCCAGCCACCTTGTCGTAGGCAGCCAGGTACATCTCGGTGGACGAGCAGACCTCGGTGGCGGGGCTCATCGGGCAGCCAGCGCTGCTGCTTCCTGTTCGAGCCAGCCATACCCCTTCTCCTCCAACTCGAACGCCAGCTCCTTGCCGCCGGAGCGAACGATCCGGCCATTGAGCAGCACGTGGACGTGGTCCGGTACAATATGGTTGAGCAACCGCTGGTAGTGGGTGATCACGACCATTGCCCGCTCCGCCGAGCGCAGAGAATTGACACCCTCCGAGACCACCTTCAGCGCGTCGATGTCGAGGCCAGAGTCACTCTCGTCGAGGATCGCCAGCTTGGGATCCAGGATCGCCATCTGAAACACCTCGTTACGCTTCTTTTCGCCACCGGAAAAGCCGTGATTGACGTAGCGGTGCAACAGACTCTCGTCAACATTGAGCTTCTTGGCGGTTTCCTTGGCCAGCTTGAGGAAATCGATCGCATCGATCGGCTCCTGCTCCCGATGCTTGCGGATCGCATTGACCGCGGTGCGCAGGAAGTAGGCGTTGCTGACGCCGACGATCTCGACGGGATACTGGAAGGCCAGGAAGACACCCTCGCAGGCCCGAGTGTCGGGATTCATCTCGAGCAGATCCTGACCCTCGTAAATCACCTCGCCGGCGGTCACCTCGTAGTATTCCCGGCCGGCCAAGACGTGGGCCAAAGTGCTCTTACCAGAGCCGTTGGGCCCCATGATCGCATGCACTTCGCCCGCATTCACCGTGAGGTCTATTCCACGCAGGATGTCCTCGCCATCTTCGTCGCCCTCGACACGGGCGTGTAGGTTCTTGATCTCGAGCATTGTCGTTGGTCTCTCTTGGGATTAGCCCACGCTGCCTTCCAGGCTGACGTTGAGCAGTTTCTGTGCTTCGACGGCGAACTCCATCGGCAGTTGCTTGAATACCTCCTTGCAGAAGCCATTGACGATCAGCGAGACCGCGTCCTCGGTCTCGATACCGCGCTGGTTGCAATAGAAGATCTGGTCCTCACCGATCTTGGTCGTCGAAGCCTCGTGCTCGACGGTCGCCGTGGGGTTCTTGATGTCCAGGTAGGGAAAAGTGTGCGCACCGCACTGGTTGCCCAGCAACATCGAGTCGCACTGCGAGACGTTTCGGGCGTTCTCGGCGCCCTTTTGAATTTGCACCAGGCCACGGTAGGTGTTCTGTCCCTTTCCGGCAGAGATCCCCTTCGACACGATGATGCTGCGCGTATTCTTGCCGATATGGATCATCTTCGAACCGGTGTCGGCCTGCTGATAGTTGTTCGTCAGGGCAACGGAGTAGAACTCACCGATCGAGTTGTCGCCGATCAGGATGCAACTCGGGTATTTCCAGGTGATCGCGGAGCCCGTCTCGACCTGGGTCCAGGAGATCTTCGAGTTCCGTCCGCGGCAGGCGCCCCGCTTCGTGACGAAGTTGTAGATTCCACCGACGCCGTCCTTGTTCCCCGGATACCAGTTCTGCACCGTCGAGTACTTGATCACAGAGTCGTCCAGGGCAACCAACTCGACCACCGCAGCATGCAGCTGGTTCTCGTCCCGCTGCGGCGCGGTGCAGCCTTCGAGGTAGCTGACATAGGAACCCTCCTCGGCGATGATCAGCGTGCGCTCGAACTGGCCAGTGTTCGCGGCGTTGATCCGGAAATAAGTCGACAGCTCCATCGGACAGCGCACACCCTTCGGGATGAAGCAGAAAGAGCCGTCGGTGAAGACCGCCGAGTTGAGCGTGGCAAAGAAGTTGTCGGTGTAGGGCACGACGGTGCCGAGGTACTTCCGTACCAGTTCCGGATGATCCTGAACCGCCTCGGAGAACGAGCAGAAGATCACACCCAGTTCCGACAGTTTATCCTTGAACGTGGTTGCCACCGACACGCTGTCGAAAACAGCGTCGACGGCAACACCGGCCAGCATTTCCTGCTCACGTAGCGGAATCCCCAGCTTCTCGTAGGTCGCCAGCAGCTCCGGGTCGACCTCGTCGAGACTCTTGGGGCGATCCTCGGGGCTCTTGGGGGCCGAATAATAACTCACCGCCTGGTAGTCGTACGGATTCAGCTCGACGTTGGGCCAGGTCGGCTCTTCGAGCGTCTGCCAGTGCCGAAACGCTCGAAGTCGCCACTCGAGAAGCCACTCCGGCTCTTTTTTCTTGGCCGAGATGAAGCGGATCACACCTTCGTCAAGGCCCGGTGGCACCGTATCCGCCTCGATATCGGTGACCCAGCCCCACTCATACTCCTTATCCGCTAGTGCTTGCAGTTCCTCAGCTTCTGTCGTGCTCATCTTCTTCCGACGTACTTGGTTGTGTTCGGCGGGGAAATAGTTTCCTGCTGCCATATAAGTACAATTGCCCACACGAAGGGTCAAGTGCAAACTCGCCGGCCCCCGGCCCCAAGCGACCAGTTTAGCGTTGCTCTTTATCGCCGCACTCGTTCGGATTGACGGTCAAGCGGCAGCCTTCATCAGCGCACTGTAGCGAGCCTTGCGCTGGCCTGGACGCCGAGTTCAGACCCTCTTTCGCGGTCTGCTTCTTCCAACCTGGCCATCGGGTTGGTTTGAATTCAACCAGACAGACCTCCCCCATCAAATCAACGGTATAATCACGGCCCATGGGGCATTACTCGCCGGGCCTGATCGTTGGTATCGCGCTGCTTGTGTTAGTGGCAGTCGGCACTTGCGGCTACATACTGCTCGAAGGGTACGGTGTCCTGGATGCCCTCTACATGACCGTGATCAGCCTCACGACCGTCGGATATCGAGAAATCCGCCCGCTCTCCCCCGGCGGGCAGGTCTTCACCATACTCCTGCTGATCACCGGGATCGGCCTGGTGGCCTACGCAGTCCGGCAGGCCGCCGGTATGTTGATCGAAGGCGGTCTGCGCGAGATCCTGGAGCACAAGCGAATGCAGCGTGAAATCGAATCACTCACCGACCATGTCATCGTCTGCGGGCTGTCCCGCACCGGCTTGCAGGTCCTCAAGGATCTCCAGCGCAATGACGTGCCGCTGGTCCTGATCGAGATCGACCGGGACGTCGTCGAGTCACACCTGGATGACCCCAAGATCCCGTGGCTGCAGGGTGACGCCCGGGAGGACGAGGTACTGATCCGGGCCGGGATCAAGCGCGCTCGCGCGATCGTCGTCTGTCTGATGAAAGACGAGATCAACGTGTTTATCACACTCTCGGCTCGGCAGCTCAACCCCACAGTCAGTGTCGTGGCCCAGGCCAACATGGAGCGCACCGAGTCGAAGCTGCGCACGGCTGGAGCCAACCGAGTGATCAGCCTCAACACGATCGGCGGACACCGACTGGCAGCCACGGTGCTGCGTCCCGGCATCGTCGATTTCCTCGACGTGATCACCTCGACAGAGATGGACCTCGAGATGTCCGAGCTCCAGCTGACTGAGAGCAGCGTCCTGCTCAACAAGAGCCTGGCGGAGAGCGGGATCCGCAGGCGGTCCGGAGCGATCATCCTGGCCATCAAGCGAGACGGAGAGTTCAACTACAACCCGGACCCGGCTCGCAAGCTCAACGAAGGGGACGTCCTGCTGGCGCTGGGCAACAAGACACAGATCGACAAGCTCCACGAGGTGGCCAGCTAGTCACTTCGTCAGCTCAGCCCCTGCGCTCCAGACGTCTGGTCATCCGCTCCGCCCGCCCCTCGAGCAACCCCTTGTAGTCGTCGAGAATGATGAACATCGGGATCTGCCCGTGGTGGACGTGTCCCGCCTGCGTCAGCCACTGCAACGAGTTGCCAATGTCATCGATCCGGCCGCAGTGCTCGCTGGCGAACTGGTCGAGGGTGATCCCATCCCCGTAGACCACTCGCAGCAGCTTGCTGCGCAGCTCCGAGATCTCCCGTTCGAGGATCATCTGGAACCGCCGCTCCCAGGCGTTGCTCGCCGCCTGGGCCGCCAGCAACTCGTCCACTCGGTCCAGATGGAGCATCTCCCCCAGCCGGTAGAGCCCCTCGACGGCTGACTCGATGGGTAGACCGCTCCCACGGCTAAACGCGATCACCTCGAAGGCATTGCGCAGTAGCGATAGTCGAGCGATACGCCCGGCCAAGGCCTCGTCGAAGCCCCGATCGACGACGAGTGTCGTTTCTCGTTCGGTCAACGCTGCCCGCGAATGGCCCGACAATCCAGCCACCAGCAACTCCAAGGTCTGCTCGAAATCGCCTCGCAGAGCAGCCACATCATCGGTCTTGAGCGACCAGCGCTTGTCGTTCCAGCCCCACCAGCGAGCCAGCTGCTCGATCGCCTGCTCCAACTCCATCAGCGCCTCGTATTGATCGGGCGCCGAGACCGCGTTGTCCAGCCCATGGACGTCCTTGCGTAGCTGCTGCCCACGCAGCAGGTCGTCGCAGATGAAGTAGCGAACGATCAACTGCTCCAACGAGGCGCTGCTTTCCCGACCCAGATCGAGCAGAAAGGTGCTGCCCGCCTGATTGACCAGCGCATTGGTCACCACGGTCGAGCTGATCTCCCGCTTGAGCCGGTGCTGATCCAGGTAGCCATCGTAGCGCTCGACGATCTGCTCGGGAAAATAGCCTGTCAGGAACGGCCTGAAAAACGACAGGTCGGGGATATCCGAGGCCAAGACCTTGTCATACAGATCGTTCTTGGTGTAGGCCACGATCACAGCCAACACGCTGCGGGCCAGGCCGTGGCCGGTCGAGTGCCACTCGCGCAGCACGTCGTCGGGCGGAATGAACTCGCTCTGGCGGTCCAGGCCACGTTCCTCCAGGTAGGCCAGCAGATCCAGAAATGGCCCCAGGTCTGCCCGGCTGCGCACCTCCTCCATCGTCACCAGAGCACTCTGCAGATAGTTGTTCTCCAGACAGGCCCGGCCAACGTCCTCTTCGATCTCCTTGAGAACCGCATTGCGTTCATCCCGGTCCTGGATCTCTCCGGCCTTGCGCAGCAAGGCCATCAGGATCTTGAGGTTGACCTCGTGATCACTGCAGTCGACACCAGCCGAGTTGTCGAGCGCGTCGGTGTTGCATCGGCCCCCGCTCAAGTAGTATTCGGTCCGACCTCGGGCTGTCACGCCCAGGTTGGCACCCTCCCCAATCACCCGGGCCCGCACCTGGTCCGCATTCACGCGAACCGGGTCGTTGACTCGATCGCCCACATCGACATCGGTCTCACTGCTGGCCTTGATATAGGTGCCGATACCCCCGAACCAGAGCAGGTCGAGATCCAGCTGCAGCAGCTTGTTGATCAGCGTCGGCCCATTGATCGGTCCCTCATTGAGGCCGAACAGCTCTCCCACCTCGGGCGAGAGTTCGATCCGCTTGGCCGCCCGCTCGTAGACTGCCCCCCCTTTACTGAGCAGTTTCAGATCGTAGTCGCTCCAGGCAGACCGGGGCAACTCGAACAGCCGCTTGCGCTCGGCGTAAGAGGTGGCCGGGTCGGGATCCGGGTCGATGAAGATATGCCGATGATTGAATGCGGCAACCAGCTTGATCTTGTCGTTGAGGAGCATGCCATTGCCGAAGACGTCGCCCCCCATGTCGCCAATTCCGGCCACACGGATCGACTCCTCCAGAATATTGACACCCAGCTCACGGAAATGACGCTCGACGTTGACCCACGCACCCCTCGCAGTGATGCCCATCGCCTTGTGGTCGTAGCCGGCCGACCCGCCCGAGGCAAACGCATCATCCAGCCAGAACTTGTACTGCTGTGAGACAGCGTTGGCTGTGTCCGACAGCCTCGCCGTGCCCTTGTCCGCGGCCACCACCAGGTAGGGATCGTCCTGGTCGTATCGCAGCACACCGGGCGGAGGCACCAGGGTGTCCCCATCCAGATTATCGGTGACATCGAGCAGACCGCCGATGAAACAGGTGTACTGCAAGCGGACCTCCGCATCCATCTCGTCCCGGTTGGAGAACTGCCGCCGGGTGATGAACCCACCCTTCGACCCAACCGGGACGATCACGCTGTTCTTGGCCATCTGGGCCTTCATCAACCCGAGGACCTCGGTGCGAAAGTCGTCCACACGATCACTGTGACGGATCCCGCCACGAGCCACCTTCCCGCCGCGCAGGTGGATCCCCTCGACGTTCGGACCATGGACGTAAATTTCGTAGAGTGGGCAGGGTCGTGGCATGTGCTCCACGCGCTGGCTGTCGATCTTGACCGCGATCACTTCCCGGTCGCCGGCTCCGTAGTAGTTGGTCCGGATGGTGTTCTTGACCAGAGAGAAGAACAGCCGCAGGATGACGTCTTCCTGGATCACGCTGACCTCGTCCAACCGGTCTTCATATGTCTGCTCGATGTCCGGCAGGCGCACGACCACGCGCTGTGCCGCATCACCGACCTCCTGGGTCGAAAATCGCGCGGCGAAATACTGCACGACCAGCCGAGCGCACTCCTGATGCCTGAGCAGCGCCTCATCCACCGAGGCCTTCGCATACGCCCTGAAGACCTGCAGGAAGTAGTTGCGGTAGGTCATCATCAGGTCGATCTGACGCCCATCGAGCCCGCAGAGGCTGCCCAGACCTAGCAGCGGGTCGTCACCGATCGTGCGCAGCAGCACCCTGCACAAGACGTCAGCGAGTCGCTGCAAATCATCCGGATCCTCGATCAGGTCTCCGGCCGCCCCCTTCACTTCGAAGCTGGTCAGGTAGGCCGGTGATACTCCACGAGGGTGGTAGGTCGCCGACAGACGACTGCGGGTGCGCAGCATCATGTGCTGCAGCACCGGCACCACGTCGTTGAGTAACAGACCCCGGCGAGAGACGATGCGTAGCGCCGCGTACCGCTTGTCCGCCTCCCCGACCATCATCATCGAGACCTGAACCTCGCCATCGGTATCCAGCTTCTCCATCATCGCGATGTCGCTCAAGGCGACCTCCGGGGACTGCGTGCGCTTGTACGCCTCCGAAAAGCAGTCGGCGTAACGCGCCCAGAGTTCCGGCCCCGAGGAGGTCGTGATCGCCAGGTACCTGGTCTGCCCCGACACGTCGGGCCGGGTCGCATAACGGCTGTAGAGCAACCGCTGGAGCTTCTCCTCCCAGGTCTCGAGCAGGCGAGCAACCATCTCCTCCAACTCGCCGAGCAATTCGTCCGTCACCGTTTCCTTGTAGCGGCTGACGTAGAAGTGCATCCGGATCGAACCTTCCTCTTCACTCTCGCAGACGTACTCTCGCAGATGCGGCACTTCGAGGAACTGGCAGATCTGCTGTGACACACGCGCTTTAAGCGCTTCCGAGAACCGGCCGCGTGGCATGATGCAGATCGTCGAGATCCGTCGCATACCGGGCCGGCGATGGATGAAAACCCTCGTGTGGTCGCTCTCTTCAGCCTCCCGCAGAACACGCACCCGATCGATCATCTCGTCCAGGCTGTAATAGAACAGGTCCTCGTTGGGGATCGAGTTGAGGATCGCAAACACCTTCTTGAACGAATAGGTCCCGGGCAACAGGTTGAGAGAATCCAGCATCGCAGTCATCCGCTGGGCGATGATCGGGATGCGCTTGTTCGGCTCGGCCAGACCGATCGATGACAGCAGCCCGATGAACACGTGCTCGCCGAGCACGCCTCCAGCACCATCGTAGGCCTTGAACCCGACGTAGCGCAGCTGGGCCTCCGACTTGACCACACTCTTGTAGTCCGTTCGGTAGAAGGAATAGACCTCCTCGGTGCTCAACCGGCCCTGCGCGACCAACCGAATCACATCCGACAGCTCCCGTTCGGGATTGGCGAGCACACCGAGAGCGGGGCGCGACGCCGCCTGCGAATCCTGGCCCGGCGCCGGGACAAAGGCATACCCCATGAAGATGAAGTGATTGTCCCCCACCCAGTCGAGAAGCTGAATCGCTTCCTCACCTCTGACCGCCAGCGCAGGCTGGTTGTTGCACAACGCTTCGAGCTCCAGACGCACCTCTGCCAACTTATCGAGCGAGGGCTTGTAATCCTCGTTGACTCGCAGCAGCGTCTTCAGACGGGAATCGAGTGCATCCTCGTACACCCCCCAATCCTCTTCGGGGAGCTGGCTGACCAGCAGATAGATATGGGACGTCTTGGCCCCGTGACGGGCTGTCGGATCGATCTCCGAGATCTGCCCACCGCTGTGGATGACGCCCATTACGGGGTGGACCGCCATCCGGACCTGGATCCCCCGTGAATGACAGAAGGCCTTGAACGTGCGAACGATGAACGTGCAGTCCGGCAGCCGAGCCTCGATCACCGACGCATTGTGCGCAAGCTCACCGAGCGTCTCACTCGGGGCGCTGATCGAGACCTTGACACCTGCGCAGAAGCCGTCCTCCATGAACGCAAAGCGCTCCATGCCAAAGGCAAAGAGACGGTGCGGGTCGGTGCTGCGAAGAAAATCGCCAGGCAACTCCGCGCAGTAGCACTCCAGAAAACTCGTCAGCTTCTCGCGATGGGCCTGCTTGACCGACTGGTGAGCCAGGTCGAGAACCGCCTGGACAATCTCATTCGAAGACACAACCTTCTCCCTATCGGTGCTCCCGTGTGACCAGGAGTCCGATTCTAGCCCCGGCGGATAGCGTGCGCGAGATGATTGTTCGGGCGTGTCTGTCGCAGACTCTGCGGTTCACCCATGTTGACGGCGAAATTCGTAAAGCAAGACCGCCGCGGCGGCGTTGACCGAGTAGCTGTCGACCGCGTCCCCCATCGGGATCGTCACCCTCTGCTCCACCGCGACGCGGGCCTCGACCGGCAGGCCAAACGCCTCGCCCCCCATCAGCACCGCAACGGGGGACCGAAAGTGAACTTCCGGCAGCGACGTCCCCCCGGAACTGACGGCTGCGACGGTCTGGACGCCCTGGGCCGCCAGATCGGCCAGCAGCAGCTCCAGAGTGGAATAGTGCTGTAGCGGGATGCGAAACAGGCTGCCCATCGAGATGCGGGATGCCCGCGGGTGGTAGGGGTCGCTGATCCCGACGCTGACCAATCCCGCCGCCCCGGAAGCGTGAGCCGTGCGCACCAGAGCGCCCACGTTGCCGGGATCCTTCACGTCCACCGCGACCAGCAGCACTCCTGGCAGACCCACCAGCTCTGGCGGCTCCGGGAGGCGGACCAACCCCAGCACCGCGCCGATCTCGCGCCCCTCGGTGAGCTCGGCGAGCTGGTCGTCGGGCGCGACGTGCACGGCGCAGCCGCAGGACTCGAGCCCGGCCACCAGCTTCTGGATTCTCTCCGACGCGGACGCACGCCAGCTCTCCCCGACCACCACCGCCTGGAGCGGCGCTCCTGCGGCCAATGCCCGCTCATGCAGCCGGGTGCCCTCGATCGAGAAACAGCCGACGCCAGCGCGTCCGGTCGGCGTCGCGGCCCGACGTATGTCCACCAGCAGACCTTGCATCGGTGGCATTGTAGCGAATCACCCGGAACCCTTCACCTTCTCGATCAACCGCGCGTGGCTGGCCCCGGCGTTCTCGACCTTGAACCAGACGGATACGGCTCCGGTCACACCGACATCCCCGTCCCCGGCGCGGTCGAAGCCCGAGTAGGCGTTGTTGACGCGCATCCCAGGTGGTCGTCTCCGTGATGTTTGGCAGACGGCCACTGGGAGACTCACTTCAAGACCGATGCCCCGAACAAGCCCGGTGCACATCCCTTCAGAAGCCGGTCAAAAAGTAGTCGTCCGGCAGGAGCGGGGTACCGCCTCCCAGCCCACCAATATCAGTCGTGTGGTGAGCCGCTCCATGCCCCAGCGGGTTGACGTCGGGCATTGCTGGCTTGCGATCCACTTGACCGGCCTGTTCGGGCACTCTACACTTCGCTCGATGCCCCGGAGCTTCGATCTATGCGTTGCGGCAGCCCTGCTGGCCACAACGGCGGTCAGTGCATTTGCCGAACAGACCGCCACCGAACTGGTTCGCGCCGCTACCCTGGGCCAGCTAGCCAGCTCGGAACACGACCGGTTCAAGATGACCCTGACCCCGCAAGGGGGAAACCCCAGAGTCCGCCAGGTGGAGTTCTTCTTGGAAAAAAGCGAGGCCGGGCACCACAAGTCGCTGATGCGCTT
Source organism: uncultured Planctomycetota bacterium (assembly GCA_964486115.1). Taxonomy (GTDB): domain Bacteria; phylum Planctomycetota; class JACQVV01; order JACQVV01; family CAZANL01; genus CAZANL01. Next base: position 2,624 of record CAZANL010000032.1, on the reverse strand, counting down.
CACCGGCCCGAATGCGATGAAGGGCCTGGCTCTGCTGACCCATCAAGAACCGGAAGGCGATGACGATCAGTGGATCTATCTGCCAGCATTCAAGATGGTCCGGCGGATCGTCAGCCGCACCCGCACCTCGCGGTTTGCCGGCAGCGACCTGACCTATGAGGATCTTCGACAGGAGAACCTGAAGCTGTACAGCTACGCCTACCTCGAAGGGACCGAAGAGATCCTGGGCATCACCTGCAAGAAGGTCGAGGCGGTGCCGACGGACAAGAAGACCAAGGAAGAGACGGGCTATTCGAAGCGAGTGCTGTTCATCGACCCCGAGAAGCGGCGGACGATCCGAGTGTTCTACTACAACAAGCAAGGCCAGCGGTTCAAGATCATGATCAACTCCGAGTTCAGGGAAGAGGGTAAGCTCTGGCGCCCCTACAAGACACAGATTGTCGACCTGACACGTAAGCACCGCACAGTGCTGGAATTCAGCAAGCTGGACCTGACGGCCAAGCTGGCGCCGGGTACCTTTACCGTCTGGCGACTGCGGCAGGGCCACTGAGTTGCGACGCTTCTTGCTCTGCCTGCTGATGCTCTGCGCGCTCGGCGTAGCGGCAAGCGCACAGTCACTCGAGCGCTGCCCGGCGTGCGCCGCGCGACTCGAGCAGCCGATGCCGGAGCGCTGCCCGACCTGCATGACCGGCCTCGACCAGTTCGTCGAAAACCCGCTCGACCGAACGAAGACTCAGCCACGCAAGCGCCAGCCTTCTAAGAGACAAGCCTCGAAGAGACCGCCGGCCGATCAACCGAAGACGCAGGCAGAATCCTCCGAGAGGGAGGTCGTCGAGCCCGAGGAAGAGGAACAGACCCGTCTGGAGATCGATCGCTGGCTACGCCGGGCGCTGACACTCAAGTTCGTCGGCCGCGCCGAGACTTTTCCCCGCAACGGCAGCAGCAGTCGGCGCACCCGGCTGCAGAGCCGGCTGGAATTGGGCTGGGGGGCCAAGCTCGGGGCGGGCTTGAGGACTGACGGCCTGCTGACGCTGCGTGGCGACGACGCCGATCTGGCCCGAACTAACGCCTGGTTCCGCGAGCCGGACCGGGAAATCGCTTCTCGAATGCGAGGCGAGTTGACCGAGGGCACGCTCGGCTGGTCATCCAGAACCGCCGCGATCTCGATTGGCAAGCAGCGCTTCAGCTTCGGTAAGTCCGACCTGTTCCAGCCTGCCGACATCGTCTCGCCACGCGACCTGTTCGAGCCGTTCGAGCGGGACACCAAGATCGGACAGCTCGCCTTGAGCGCCAGCTATCGCTTCGGCGAGCACTTCATCGAGGGGATCTACCTGCCCTGGTTCGTCCCGAGCAAGCTGGCGCCGGCCGGTACCCGGCTTTCGTTCTTCCCCTTTCCGGGCGCTCCGCTGCTGTTCGAGGACCCGGACTTCCCCGCCGAGCACAGCCTGCGAGATCCCCAGTTCGCCGCCCGGATCAGCCTGCATTTCGACGCGCTCGACCTGGAGCTGCTCTACCTGGACATCTACCAGCGGGTGGCCAACGGCCTGCTGCGCACGCGTAGCCTGCCGACGCGGCTGGCCGGACGCGTGTCGGTGCCCAGCATTCAACCCGTCTTCCCTCGCCTGCACATCCCGGGGTTCGCAGCCAGCATCCCGATCCGCGAGCTGGGTGTCGAGCTCCACGGCGAGGGCATCCAGGTTTTCACCGAGGACCGCCACGACGACGACTACTTCCAGTACGTCATCGGCGGCCGCTGGACCTGGAGCCAACCGGCGCTGGCGGATGATGAACTACGGATCACGCTGGAGTACGGCGGCGAGATCATCACCCGCCGCCATCGCGGCGTGGCTTCGACGACGCCGATCAGCAGGCCCTTTACCCAGGCGTTATTCGGCCGCATCACCTACCAGCTGAACCGCGACCTGGTCTTCGAGGTCGAGGGCGCCGTGCAACTCGAGCGACGCCAGCACGCCGCGCTGCGCACGACGGCCAGCTATCGCCTCAACGATTATGTCTCGCTGACCCTGGGCCACGAGCAGTACTTCGGACCGAGTGGCACGCTGTTCGGCCAGCTGCGTCGAGACGACCGGGTTTTCCTGGAGATCGAGGTCAAGTTCTGAGCAGCTAGCCGGACCCGGCCCGATTGCTGGAGGTCATGCGAGGCGCGATCCACTCCAGCAGGTCGCGGTAGACCACCTCTCGATCTTCGGGCAGCTCCTTGAGCACCTCATGGTACAGCTCCGGATAGACTCGGATCTGCTTGTCGGTGCTGCCCACCTCGTCGAACAGCCGCTGCGAACCGTCCGGGTCGCTCGACTGGTCGGCGCCGCCCTGCAGGATCAGCAGCGGGACGGTCAACTTGTCGATGTCCCGCCAGACCGCGCGCTGCGCCTTGAGCGCCTCGGTGAACCAGCGCGGCGTGGCGCTCTGCACCTCCAGCGGGTCGGCGGCGATCTCGGCCTGGACCGACAGGTCGCGGGTCAGGTGCGCCACACCGCTGTTGGGCAGCAGGCGGTGCGGAGTGACCAGCGAGAGAAGATGAGCGAGCAACAGCTTGAGCCCGCGGACGGGATCGCGCTTGATCAGAAAAGGCCCGCTGAGAATCAGTCCGTCGAGCGTCATCT
>CAZANL010000031.1:0-15994 GCA_964486115.1 uncultured Planctomycetota bacterium | reverse complement strand
GCAGGCTTGATTCGGTGGTTGACCTGCCCGATCAGGTAGCGGTCGTGGTTACCCCGGATGGAATAAAACTTCTCCAACCCCATCACTGCGTCGAGACACTCTCTCGGGTAGGTGTAGTACCCGATGATGTCGCCGAGGGAGTATATCATGTGGATCTCGGGTTGATCCTCGATGTCCTCGAGGACCGTCTCGAGTGCCGGCCAGTTGGCGTGTATGTCGGCGAGAATCGCGAATCGCATCAGAAGCGTATTCGCAATCGCGCCTGGCAACGAAAGCTGGTGCCCCGGGCCGTCCACTCCAGGTCCAGCTGCTCGAAGATCTGATACTGCTCCAGTCCCTTACGCATCCGATCCGCTCTCGTTTGCGTGCGGACTTCGCACACCCGGCTGACTTGTTGATCGCTGGGCGGCCGCCCATAGCGCGCCTCCAACTCGGCGCGGATCCGACTCGCGCGGTTCGAGACGATCTCCTCGGCAAACTTGGGCGCCAGATCGTAGAGCACCTTGCTCATCTGCCCGAACTCGAAATGCATACGAAGATTGCGCATCTCCGGGCCGACCTTGTCGATCGGCGCAGGCTTGCGGAAACCATCGACGACGTCCTTCATCTGCTGCAGCGCCAGCGGATGGGAGGCCAACACGAAGAAATCACCCAGAGCGCCATAACACGGCTGCAGGCTGGCCATCCCGAGCTTCAGGTCGAACTTGCTGTAACGGAAACCCGCGTGGACCCCTTGCTTGACGCGACCCGTCGATAGCGCCCGGTGCGGCTGTGCAAACAACTGGTTGAGTCGCGCGACGAGTTGGGCGCTGTCCGGCGAGCGGATCATCAGGACCAGTCCGGGCAGCGGGTACTTCGCCGCACGCAGATCACCATTGTCGAAGTAATCAACACGTGTCAGCAGACTGCCAAACTCCTCACCAAGCAACGGGAGGATCATCATGTCGACCGCCGGCCTGTCGATACCATAGGCCTGACGTGCGATCTGATCCAGCTTGGCAAACCAGTCACGGACTTCCTTGCTCATGCTCTCCTGGGCAAACTGCCAGGCGAGTTGCGGATTCATCCTCAACACTCGCCCAAACAGCAGCTGTGCCGGCAGCATCTTGAAGCTGCGAAAGATATGCGGAGGCTGCCGGTAAAACGACCTGTGGAACAGCGAGAGTCGACTGTCCCGAAAAGTCAAACTACCCTCCCAGTAGATGCGATCATACGAACCGTCGACCAGGTAAAAGCGGCCACTGATGAGTTCGAGGGCATCGATGTCGACGCTCTCGGTCAGAAAGTAGGTGAACAGCGGCAATGGGAAAGGCAGGTTGGAACGTTCCAGCAGCTGGGTGAGTTTCAGCACCTTGTCAGCACGCTCGAAGTCGGCAAATATCCGGACACCCTGCCCCTCGCCTCGTAGCGCAGCCTGGAAACGACCCGACCGGGCCAGGCTGCCCTCCCCTTTCAACCGATGGGCCAGCAGCACCTCCTCGACCAAGGCCTTGCTCGTGGCCACCATCACCACGTCGGCGATTCGGCCAACGAAAATCGCACCCTTGCCCTGCCCGATGCGCGACACCGGTGTGGAGAACGCCAGGGTTTCGCCTGGAACCTGACCGAGCGCCACGGCACGCTGCAAGCCGGCAATCACCAGCTTGCCCCGGAAGCCCACGCGAGCCAAGAAGAGACCTCCCACCTCACCCTGCCCCTCGAGCCGAGCGGCCACCGCCACTTCCTGACCGAGCAGTTCGAGGATGTTCTTCTCGGTCAGCAGGGGGCCGGTGCGGGACTCGAATCCGGACAATACTCGCTGTAACCCAGCAAGTCCGACACCTTCCTGGGACATCCGCCAGAGTGGCGAGCGGAAGAAGCGCTGCCAGCGTTCGGACTTGGCCATTCGCTCGCGGTCAGCAGACGTCGCGAAGCCCAGCCAGGTTGCCCGCAGGTCATCGGCGCCCACGTAGAGCGACACGCTGGACGGCACGAGCTCCGCCAGCGGCCCCTCATAGTCCGACTCGAAAGGGTTGAAAAGGAGGCTCCAGAAGAGCACGCCCATCAAGAGGCTGAAGAGCAATAGCCCGAGCCCGATGCGGCGGGTCCACTTGCTGCGTCCAAATCGCTTCAGAGCCAGCAGAACCGATGTCAGTGTCTTGTTCTTGACATCCATGGGGCACCACTATCGTAGCAGTCGTGGAGGACCTGTAAAGGCCCCTGAATTCGCTGGCCTGCCCGTAACCACACCGGTAGAATACCGACTTTCAGCCGTCTTCCGGAAGGACATCACGCCGATGGTCCACCTGTCCCAGCGCGCTCAGGCGATCTCCGAATCCCTGACGCTCGCCATTTCGGCCAAAGCCAACGCCCTGCGCCTCCAAGGCGTCGATGTGGTCAGCTTCGGCGCGGGAGAGCCCGACTTCGATACCCCGGAGGCTGTCAGACATGAGGCGCATGAGGCTATTCAGGAGGGATTCACCCGCTACACGCCGGTGAGCGGCATCCTCCCGCTCAAGCAGGCAATCGCCAGTCATGTCTCGAGCGATCACGGCGCCTCCTACTCTCCTTCCGAGGTGGTGGTCGGCGCCGGCGCCAAGCAGTGCCTCTACAACCTGTTCCAGGTCGCACTGGATCCGGGCGACGAGGTGCTCATCCCGACCCCCTACTGGACCAGCTACCCGGAGCAGGTGCAGCTAGCGGGCGGAACACCCGTCTTCGTCCCGACGGGGCCTTCATTCATCCCGGAGGTCGGTGAGTTCCAACAGCGGATCACCGACAAAACCCGGGTGCTCGTGATCAACTCGCCATCCAACCCCACCGGCTGCATCTACAGCGAGGATCAGCTAGCGCCCATCGCGGAGTTGGCTCGTGAGCGAAACCTCCTCGTCGTTTCCGACGAGATCTATGCCCACCTGATCTACGGCGACCGGCGACATGTGTCGATCGTGACCCAGTGCGGCCTTCGGGAACAGGGGGTGATCATCAGCGGCGTCTCGAAGACCTACGCGATGACCGGCTGGCGGATCGGCTACGCCATCGGACCGGCGGAGATCATCGGAGCCATGGGTCGGATCCAGAGCCACAGCACCTCGTGCCCCAACTCGATCGCCCAACGCGCGGCGCTAGCGGCGCTCAGCGCACCTCTCGGGCCGATCGTCGAGCCAATGCTCAGAGAGTTCGACAAGCGGCGGATGTACATGGTCAGCCGCCTCAAGGACATCAGCGGGATCGCTGTCGAGGAGCCCGCCGGCGCGTTCTACACGTTCCCCCGCGTCTCGAAGTTCTACGGCAAACAGGGATTCGGCCGAACGATCAGCGACTCCACGAGCTTTGCCCAGGCCCTCCTCGAGAGCCACAACGTAGCGGCGGTTCCCGGGATTGCCTTCGGCGCCGACGATTACCTACGATTCTCCTACGCAGTCAGCCTGGACGAGATCGAGAGCGGTCTGGACCGATTCGAAGATTTCCTCGCGGGACTGCGCTAGAAACTCGACAACCGTTTCCAGCTAGCCGGAAGCTGATAACAACCGGGCTCTGGGGCTACTCAAGCCGCCTCCAGGAACAACCCCTCCTGCCTTTCGATCGTCGTTGGAGCGGCTAGTTACTCCGCAGCAGGCTCTCCCTGATCTTCCTCCGTCGAACGGTCGATATCGAGCATCAAGATCTTCTCGCGATAGACAGTCGTCCGATATGAAGAGATCTCGCGCAGCTGGGTGACCAGCCCCTGCATGCGCACCGCCTGACCACGAATGACTGCCAGATGCTTACGCAGTTCGGAATCCTCTGGAAGCGACAGCAGCATCATGTCGACATGCCCCAGCACACCCGTCAGCGGCTGGTTCATCGCGTGGTTGATCGCGTTGGAGATCTCGCGAACGGTGGTGATCCGGTCCGCCTGCTCCTGCGCCGTCTCACGAAACAGCTCGCGGGTTGCGCGAACCACATCAGTCTGCGTCATGATGCCCACTGCACGCTGACTCTGGTCGACAACCACCAGATGGCGAATGGCGCATTGCTGCATCAACTTCAGTGCATCGTTCAGTGTCATCGCCGACGTGCAGGTCACCAGGTCTCGCGTCATCACCTCCAGCACCGGGGCATCCAGATCCTGACGGGCGGCGACACAGGCCACCATGTCTCTCTCGGAGAAGATACCGCCAGGGTCTGTGCCACAGGTCACCACCACCGAACTGATTCGCCTCTCGGCCATCATCTCGCTGGCAACCCTGATGCTCTGTTGCTGGTCCAAAACGACCAGTGGTTGGGACATGAACTGGCCGACCCTCAGCTGCTCCGACTCGCGGGTCATGGAGACCTCCATCGTTCACGCTCGGGGCGTCCCGGCACCCCCGGGCGACACGAGCGGGCAGTGGCCGAGACCGGGCTCACCGGCGGATCCAGAATCGTCGCCCGGAGCTCGAGACAGCCGGCGCAGGCGACACCAGGGACGAAAAGCCGCGAGCCGGACCGAGCACGGGTGCTAGGTACCTAGCTCGGCAAGGTCCTGTTCGATCCGGCGCAAGCTGAAGGGGCGCTCCGTGTAGCGACACAGACCGACGGGCAGCCCGACTCGCTCCTTGAGTTCGTCAGAGATCGGGAACTGTCCACGCGGCAGGACGAAAAGCCACGGCCGATCGCCCCAGCCCTTGCCAGAAGACTTCTCCTTGAGGTCACTGACGGACGGGAAGTGGACCAGAGCCACCGCCTCCGGCGGCAGTTGGTTGAGGGCATTCAAGGAAGCGAGCTTCGACGGCTCCCCCCCCAGACGGCGGATGATCAGCTCCAGCGGACTGAGGGGTAGATCAGCCACATCATGGTAGTGCACGACCGACGTCCCAGTGCTCTCGGGCGGCCAACCCAGCGAAACCTTGAAGTAGCTCAGCATACCAGTCAACTCGTCGACCACTTGAGCGATGAGATCCTGATTGAGAAATCCAGCGAGATTCGTGCTCTTGAGCAACTCCGCAGGAACCCAGTCGAAGAGGATCTCCGCGTTGTCGCCGATGCCCAGCCCGAGCACGATCCATTTCGCCAGACCGATCACGGCCGGAATGTTGGCATCGACCGAAGCCTCCGGATCCCAGGCCATATCTTCGTGCCGACCAACGAGATCGATGATACGTTCCGGAAATTCCCACTTGGCCAGCACTCTGGCAGCGACTTCGGTGTGGTCGACGCCGATCACACGACGTTCGGCGGCCGCCAGGCTGAACACCTGCTCGTGCCCCAGACAAATCGCCTGCTCGAATTTCTCCCTCAGGTGCTCGTCCAGGATCATCTTCCCCAGATCGGCGAGCAACCCACCCAAGAACGCTTCCTCCACAGCGGTTGCGCCCAGATGCTTGGCCAATTCCCTGCTGATGATCGCGGTCGCAAGGCTCGCCCTCCAGACGCGCAAGCGGTCGAACGCCATCTGTTTCTGCTCGACGCCGAAGTTATGGATCACCGAGAGAGTCATCATCAAAGAGCGGACCTCTTCGAATCCGATCCGGGCGATCGCATCCCGTACGCGCGTGATTTCCTGTTCAGGGGAGTAGAAGGAAGAGTTGACCCGCTTGAGCAGCACGGATGCTGCGTTCGCGTCGGTCAGTATCACCTCCTCCAGCTCCGTGGCGCCAGTGCTCTCGTCCTCGGTGATGAACAAGACGCGCTCGATGATATGCGGAAGGCTTCTGACCGAGTCGATCTGGAGCAGACGGTCCATCACCTCCTCTCCGGGAGGCGCTGCACCGACATGAGCTGCCGCCGAAGTACTCGGCACCAGGCTTTGGGCTGTATTGCCCGTCTTCTCGAAAGCCCTGCGAATCGTATCCAGCAACAGCGCCGGGCTGAAGGGGTAGACCACGATCCCGGCAATGCCAGAGCGAGCGGCGCCAACCACCTTGTCTCGGGTCACCGCGCGAGAGATCAGCACCACACCCACCTGCTTCAGCTTGCTGCGAATCATCAAGGCCACCTGCAGCGAGTTGGAGAGCTGGTCGTCGATCAGCACGACGTGCGGCGGTGTTCCCAGGATGTCTTTCATCAGCTGTTCGCCGTAGGTCGACGCGATCAGCTCGATCCCCTTCATTTCCCGCTTCATCATCTGGCCCAGGTGTTTTTTGGGCGAGATCACCACGACGCTCAACCCCGCAGGCGGCGGTGAGAGCTGAGCTGGGCTCGATAATCGCCGCGCCTGCACCACCGGGCCCTTCTCCGGGACGCTTTTCGCGCCCCCCCCCATCACCTTCTGGATCTTCTCCTGCACGACGTCCAGCGACATCGATCCCTTGTCGATGAAGTTCGCAGCTCCGGCCTGGACCGAGTTGAGCACCTGTTCGCGGGTCGGCCGTGCCGACATGACGATGACCGGGACGGAGAAGGTCTTGATGCTGGACTTGATACTGCGCAGCAACTCCAGGCTGATGGACGGGTTGACGTCGAGCAGGATCAGATCGAGCCCACCCTGTTTGATCACCTCAATGCACTCACGAGGCACCGAGGTAGCGACCCTGTAACCGAGCTTGCCCAACGAGACCGGGAGCGTCTTGCTGGCCGTACGCAGTTCCTGCACCAGGAGCAGCTTCACGCAGACACCCTCGGCAAGACCAGCATGAAACGCACCTCGTGGGCTGCACTGCTCTCGGACCCCGCCCTGGACTCCACCTGGAAGGTTCCGCCCATCACCTCGGTGATCTGCCGGGCGAGCGGCAACCCCAGGCATGCCGGACCGGAAAGTCCGGCCTGGGCAAGCTGCTCCGAGAAGCCGGAAAATCCCTCCTCCCAGACCTCGCGAGAGACAGGCACGCTGTCGGAGCTGACCGAGATCTCGAATCCATCCAGAGTCTCGCACCCGTTGACAGCGGTCACCACGCCCGGCGGGGAGAGCTCGATCAGGCTGCATACCAGGCTGGCGACCGCACGCACGAGCAGGTCGCGGTTGCTCTCGAGCTCGAAGTCCGGCTCGACCTCGACCACCACCTCCCCCGCATCCTTGCGTCGGCTCAACCAGCGGCCGGTTCGTCCAGCCTCCTCCAGAGCGGGACGCATCTGGAAGATCTCTGCCGACTGGTACAGGTTTCCGTTCTCCAGCATATGCATGTCGAACAGATCCCGGGTGATCTTCCACAGCCGCTGAACGTCTTGACTGGCCCCCTCGATCAACTCTTTGACTTCAGGCACGACCGGCGCCAGCACACCGCTGGCCACCACCTCCAGCTGAAACTTGAGATCCGTCAGCGGCTCGCACATCTCGCCGACGAGCAGCTGAAACAGCTGGGCCCGTTTCTTCTCGAGCGCCAGGATCTTGGCATAGCGCTCTTCCAGTTCCCGCTGCTGGAGAGCGTTCTCACGGCGCAGGTTGAGTCCGTCGATTGCCCGGGTCACCCGACTGCGGAGCTCGACGATATCGAATGGCTTGAGCAGGTAGTCGCTGGCCCCCGCGATGATCGCCCGCCGTGCGGAGTCCAGGTCGGGGTTTCCCGTGATGAACAGGATCGGGACCTCTTGGTCCTGCTGGCGGATCGCCTCCATCACCTCGACGCCATCTTTACCCGGCATTCGGACATCCAGAATGATCGCCGAGAATCTGTTCGGGGCCCAGAGCTCGAGGGCCTCGACGCCGTCCTTTGCCAGGGACACCTCGAATCCCAGCTTCTCCAGCGACATCCGCAACAAATTGCGAATCGGCTCCTCATCGTCTGCAACCAGCACGCATGTCGGCCCTGCAGCTTCGAGAGACTCGGATCGTGGCGTGTCAGAAGTCATGGGTTTTCAGCCTGGCGCACGAACTATCGGGAACTTGCCAGCACGGTGATGGCATCAGACAGTTGTTTGAGATTAAACGGCTTTTCCAGGTGCTTACAACCGCATTCTGAGAGGTAACGTCGTGTATCCGGAGCGGAGAGGTCACCCGTGATGAAAATCGTACGCCGCGCCAGCTCGGGGTTCTCTTGCGTGAGGGCCCGGTGTAGCCTCGGGCCGTCCATTCCCGGCATGCGAAAGTCCGCAACGAGCAGATCATAATCGTGCTGGCTGGCCAACTCCAGGGCTTCCATACCCGTGCTGGCTGTGTGGTAACGGTGCCCCAGCGCATCCAGAACGCGCGACACGAGCAGCTGGATCGAAAGCTCGTCGTCAGCGATCAGCACGAGCATCGGCTCGACGTCTCCGCTACCGTCGACGGCCTGCTCCACGACCGCCTTGGACTGCACACCACTCTGCAGCGGGATCCCGATCGTGAAGCGGGCACCTCCTTGTGCACTACTGTCCAGCCTGATCCATCCCCCATGATCCTGGACGATCGCATGCACGTGAGAGAGCCCCAGCCCTGTCCCTTGTCCCTGCGCCTGGGTCGTGAAGAACGGCTCGAATACACGGCTCTGGAGTTCGGGCGCAATCCCCGGACCATCGTCGGCCAGGACGGCCACGAGTGATCCTCTTCGAGACGTGTGGTGAGCGTGATCACACCCTGCCGCCCCTCCCGTGAGATTGCTTGGAGCGCATTATTGAGCAGGTTGAGGAAGCCCTGAGTCAGTCGATGCGGGTCGGCATGAGTCTCCGGCAAGTCAATCGCGAGGTCTCTTACCACTTCAATGTTACGAGCCGTCATTTCGTAGGCCAGCACGTCAACGGCGGCGTCCAGCAACTGGTTGAGGCTGACCATAGAGCGCTCGGGCCGGGTTGCCCGCCCCAGTGACAGCAGCTTGCGAACGATCCGTCCACTGCGGTTGGCCTCGCTGTGGATCCAGCTCAACTCTTCTCGCGGCTGTCCCTCAGCCTCCATGATCATCAACTGGGCGTACCCCATGACCGACGTGAGCGAGTTGTTCAACTCGTGCGCGATCCCGCCAATCAGCTCGCCCAGACTGGACAAGCGTTCGGCCTGGGCGAGTTGCTCCCGCACCTTGAATTCCTCGGTGACCTCCCGGAAGATCAGGCTGTACCAATCCGCCGAAGCCGTCCCTTCGCTCGCCTGGGGCGAAACACTGTGACAAGTGATCTTGACGGTGAAGACCCGCTCGCCGTCTACGCTGCTGACCCGGTGGCTCAGCACCCGCCTCCGAGCCAGTTCGCTGGTCAGCCCGACGAACAGCTGCTCGCCCACCGCAGCCAGCCGCCCTTCCCCATCAACGATACACAGGTCGGCCAGACACTCCTGCCCGAGCGAGTTGGACAACAGTACTTCCCCCGAATGCGCGACCAGCAGAACGCCCTCCGGCAAACTGCCGAGTACCGCCTGGAGAGACGGGGCCATGACTGGCTGATCGCCAGCATCCGCAGCGCGTTTGGCGACGACCCCCGATGGACAGGGCTGGACCGGCGATTCCCGCTGCCGCTCCTCGCGCCCCTCTCCCTCCTTGCCCATCGATCCCACGTGGCATGACCCCTTTCGACTGCTCCAGCAGGAACTCCTCGCGCTGCACACTCGACCGTTGATTCTACCACGGAGCCACTGCCCGCGGTTGCTGTCGCGCATCGTCAATGCTGACGGCGGCAGGTAGTCAACCCACGGCCGCTTCCCGGGTCACATGGCCAGGCTGCAAGGACCCCATCGGCGCCGAGGTCACCCTCCAGCGCAGGCCACCCCCAGGTGTAGTTCTCCGGTGAACGTCCGAGCTGGATGGTGCTGCTAACAGGCGCAGAAGGTCAGCGGGAACACGGTGCTGCCGAGCTGTGTTTCGTCCTTATCGAGCGCCTGCAGGTAGCCCGACAAGGCACCTGGCTCGAGCTCGATTGCCATGGCTGCGTCGGAGGGGCGCAGCGTCGCCTCACCCCAGACCGGGTCGAGGAGATGCGTTGCCAGCCAACCCCGAGGGTGTTGCTCCAGGGACTCGGGCCGCAGGTGGAACAGGACCTCGCGCGCGAGCGCCGCGTCTTCGGCCAGCAGTAACAGTCCCTCCGTCGATGCATGCTTGGAGACCGTGTAGGCCGCACGCCGGCCATCTTCGGTCCACCAGATCTGTGCGTTCACCCCGGAGATACTCCAAGACGACAGCGAGCCGCCCCAGCTCCAGGCGAAGTTGACTCGCTGCATCTCTTGTCGGTGGACCGCCTCGATCCAGGCGACATCGTCGTGTGTCACCGGCAGATGTCGGAACACCACGCTCGGCTTCGGCAGCGCATCGCGCTGGAACCTCAGCCGACCGAAGCCGAAGCAGGGCACATACCCATGCCGCGGATAGTAGCTGGGGTGACCGTGCAGAAAGGCGAAAGCAAATCCCCGTTCCGCGCCGAGCCGATGGCCTTCGGCCAGCAAGCGGCCGCCGATGCCCTGCTTCTGATAGGCCGGATCAACGCTGATCGGGCCGAGCGCCAACGCGTCGACGATCTCGTCGAGGATGCGAATCGAGCACGGACTGAAAAGACAATGGCCGATGACGCACCCCTCGTGCAGTGCGACAAGCGATAGCGCAGGGTCGTACGCCTGATAGGACTCACGCGACAGGCGCACGATGAGCGCCTCGCTCATCGACTCGAAGGCAAGCGCGTTGACCTGATCGATTTGCTCGTGGTCGTTTTCTTGCTCGGCTCGAATCTCGATCTTCACTCGTTGCCCTCCCCTGCTCACTCCCACTCATTGCCAGCACGCCACCTGGAGGGAGTCTGGTAAGGACTGATGAAGGCCGTTACCGACCCGGATAGGCCTGGCCACCCACCACCGAGGACTACTGGGGACGCAGGAGCCCACCCTTCTTACGCATCCGCAGGTTGAATAACTCCACCAACAGCGAGAAGGCCATCGCCGAGTAGATGTAGCCCTTGTTCACGTGCTGTCCTGTCCCCTCGGCGATCAGCATCACCCCGATCAGCAGTAAAAAGGCGAGCGCCAGGATCCTCACCGAGGGGTTCTTCTGGATGAAGTCGCCGATCGGACCGGCGAAGCTCATCATCACGGCCACCGCCACCAACACCGCGGCGACCATGATCGCCAGATGATCGGTCATTCCCACGGCCGTGATGACCGAGTCGAGCGAGAAGACGACGTCGATCAGCATGATCTGCAGGATGATCGCGGCGAACAGCTTCCGGGCGGCCACGTCCCGGGCTTTTTCCTTGGCCGCGTCCTGCTTCGCGTCATCCGCAGCCTCGGCGACCTCCGCGGCCTCCCCTCCGGGATGCTCGACGTTCTCGTAGATCTCATGGGTCGCCTTCCACACGAGAAACAGCCCCCCGGCCACCAAGATCAGATCCTTGCCACTCCAGGGACGAAAAAAATGGAAGAAGGGGGCCTTTAGCTTGACGATCCAGGCAATGCCGGCCAGCAGAATCAGACGAGAAAACAACGCGACGGCGAGCCCCAGCCGCCGGGCCGAGAGCTGGCGATCCTTCGGCAACCGGCCGCAGAGAATCGTGATGAAAACGATGTTGTCGATGCCGAGGACAATCTCCATCGTCGTCAGCGCCAGCAAGGCAACATAGGCCTGTGGATCGGCGAGCCACTCGAACATGCGGATCTCCTGTCAGTTGAGGTCCGGAGAGCTTATCAAGACTGCTTGACAGCGCAAGCCGTGCATCTCGAGCCGGAGCTGACCGAAAACTGACCCCGCCGGGCCAGTGACGAGAGATTCGGCCGCGAACGGCCTTGTTGTTCGGACCAGCGACCGGACAACAATCCCCTTATCGGATCAAGGCTCCTTCTCGACGAGTAGCTGCATCGTCTCGAAGGTGGTCTCGGCCCAGCGAGCCTTGTAGCGCGAACGACCGCCCAGATCGTAGATCCTCACGGACTCCGGCTCCAGTCGCCGAATCTGCTCCAACTGCAACAGGTTGCCCAGGCCTATCGCAGCGTATGCGGTGTCGAAGCTGAACTGGAGACCGCGATAAAGACCGTGACGGACGCCTCCCAGAACGTATCCAGCAAGAGTCCCCTCGTGCCAGGCGTACAGCAGCCGCAGAGCGCCCACCTCGATCAGCCGGGGCAGCATCAGTTCGTAGAACCGCCGCATGACCCCTTGGTCGACCCCCACGCCGCTCCTGCCCTTCCAGCTCCGACCTTCCACCTCCATGACCTGAGCAAACAGCACTGCGGGATCCCCTTGCGCGGCCTCGAACCGGATCCCCAGCCGCTCGGCCAGCCGCTCGGAGCGCCTCAGACTCTGCCGGAAACGGCGGGACCGCCGCCTCAAGAATCCTTCCGTGCCACCGTCCAGAGATGCCCGACAGCGGACACAGCGACCAATGTCGTACACCGCGTAGCGCCCTCCGAACGCCCGGATCACTGCCTCGAAGGTGCGGGTGCCCGGCAGCGGAACCCCGCTCAGAACCAGCCGGTCCCAGGATGCCTCGTTCTCACCGCAGCACTCCACAAACTCCTGGGCCAGGAGCTCGGGCTCTGGTCCGACCAGCGGAGCAGAGAAACACCACATCCCCTCCAGCGGCCGCATACAACGAACACCCCGCCTGATACCGTCCTGAACCAGCGCGACGTAGCCATGCTCGCCTCGCCAGACCCATGGATTGTTACCCCGGGTGAGCCCCTCGGCCGCCGGCAGGATCCAGGACGTCATCGAGCAGTAGTGATCGATCTCTGGTGTGATGCCGACGGTCTGGTCGAAGAGATCTCGCTGCGAGTCCAGGTCGAGGAAGTCGAGGCGTTCCATGCGTCTTCTGCCTAGTGTAAGGCAGGATTGGGTTTGCTACAGTACTTGGATCAACGACCCTGACATCAACGAACCCGACATCAACGACCGGGGCGACGACACAGACCCTCCGGCTCTAGCACAGTGGCTGGTCAGTCGTAAGATCCTCGCAGCGGAGCAACTCCTGGCCCTCGAGGAACGTCAGCGCGCCGCACTCGCGGCGGGAGACACGCCGCCACCACTCTCGCAGCTGTTGCTGACCGAGAGAATCATCACAGGGAGCCAGCTGGCGACACTACTGCGCGAGTTGTATTCCGACACCCCGACGCTGCTCGAAGACCATAGCAGTGACCTGTTCGAGTATCGGCACGCCCTACCACATCAGATCGGACGCTACGAAGTGATCCGAGAGATCGGCAGGGGCGGGATGGCGGTGGTGTACGAGGCGATCGACCCCAAGCTGAACCAGCACGTCGCGTTGAAGGTCCTGCACAGCGACTGCTCCACCGGTGACACGCTGATCCGGCTGCAACGGGAGGCGCGGCTGGCCGCTGGCTTGACACATCCACTGATCATACCGGTGCGTGAGATCGGCGAAGCGACGCAGCCCGACGGAAACAGCCTGCACTACATTGCAATGGACTATATCCCCGGGAAGACACTGGAAAACGAGAAGCGCCGTCTCTCGCGGAACGAACTGATCGACCTCTGGCTCCAGGTGGTCGAGGCGGTGACTTTCGCCCATTCGCAAGGGGTCATCCATCGCGACCTCAAGCCGGACAACATCTTGGTCACCGAAGGGCAGCGCCCGGTAGTCACCGACTTCGGGCTAGCCCGTGCCGCAGACTCCACACAGCTGACCCACAGCGGCGTGGTGATGGGAACCGTATCCTACATGTCGCCCGAACAGGTGCTCGGCCGGTTCAAGCAGTGCGATGAGCGGACCGATGTCTGGGCCCTCGGCGTCATGCTGTACGAGATACTCGCGCAGCGGTTGCCATTCGACGGCGAAACATACGCCCTCGTCCTGGACGCGATCGTCGAGAAGAGTCCGGCGCCACCCCCCGGGCCGGAAGACCTGGCAAGAATCTGCCTGACTGCCCTCACCAAGCGAGTCGACCAACGGTATGCGGACGCAGGCGAGATGTTGGCGGACCTGCGGGCCTGGAGGTCGGGAGCCCCCCCGATCGCACGACGGTCCTCATCAGCCTCGCTCATGCGACCCACACTCACTCTGCTCGGCATCGTGCTTTTTGGTCTGGGAGCCTGGGGCTACTGGCATGCCCACAGGCCAGTCGTCACGGCAGTTGTCGGGACAAGCCCAAGTTTGTCCGAGACATCGAATGACACACGCGGGAACTCAGCAGAGTTGGCTCAGCGGCGTCTCGGACAGCGCCTGAAAGCGGTTTCACAGGCGGTGAGCGAGCTACGGGCCGCCCATTACCAGGTCCGGGCCGACATCGCAGCCAAGCGTCAGGCAGTAAAGGCCGCGCTCGCAGAGTTGAGCCGGGTCAACCCTGAGGGCGCGGAAAGCGAAAACGTCAACCTCTTGATCTCACGTGGTCAAGCATCGTTCTGGATGGGCGAGATTCAGCAGGCCGAAAAGCACCTCCTGCAAGCCGAGAAGCTCCAGCCTCACGATGGATGGGTCGCCCTCTACCTGGGGCGGATCTACCTCCAGAAGGCGCTGGACAACCACATCACCCACCCACTGGCGCTTGAGGCCGACCGACACGCTCAAGCCGAGTGGGCCCGAAAGGCGCTGGCTTACCTCAGACGACCGACCGATGGATGGGTCGGAGCCAGACCGATCGATCGCGCAGTGGTGAAAGCCTACGTATTGTTCCTGCGCAAGCAGCCCCGCCAGCTAGAAGCACACTGTGACCAGGCAGCCCTCACATTCCGCGATCAGGTCGGCCTGGAGGAGATCTGGGCCATCCGAGGATGCCTGGACCATGCTGACAACGGCGTCATCTGGTTTTCCAGGGCGTTGAAGCTCCGCCCTCACTATGCGCTGGCACGCCTCTGGCGGGCTTACTGTTACAAGGAGCAAGGCGCCAACCAACGAGCCATCGCCGACTGCACCGCCGCACTGAAGCTGCGCCCCACGCTGCTCCAGGCACTGTTCACCCGCGCCCTGTGCCTCTCCCGTCTGGGCCAGCGGGAGAAAGCTCTGGCAGACTACGATCGGATGGTCTCGCTGTCGCCCGGATCTGCGTTTCCACTACACAACAGAGCTGCAATCAAATTCGAGCTCGGGCGAGAGGCAGAGGCGATCGAAGACCTGGGCCGTGCCATCAAGTTCACCACTTCCTCGAAGTCCTACTGCGAGCGCTCTCGCCTCTATCTCAAAATGGGCAAACCCGAGCTCGCGCTGGCTGATGCCAACTCGGCCATTCGCCTGGCCCCCCGGCGCCCCAGCGGCTACTACAATCGCGCCCGGGTCCACAAGAATCAGGACCGACTCAAGGCCGCCCTCGCGGACTACGATCGAGCCCTGGAGCGCAAACCGAAATTCTGGCAAGCTCTGTTCGGACAGGGCCTCGTGTACAGCGCCATGGGCCGCCCGCGACAGACCATCCGGGCGTACAGCGCCACTCTCCGGATCAATCCCAGGTTCGAGCTGGCCTTGCTGAACCGCGGCAAGCAACGAATCAAGTTGAAGCAGCTCAAGGCTGCGGCATCAGACTTCACGAAGGCACTGCAACTCAACCCCGAACTCGTGGATGGCTGGATCGACAGAGCTTATTGCCGGTTGAAACTAGGCCAGCCGAAGCCGGCGATCAGGGACTACCAAGAGGCACTCAAGCTATCTGCCGACAAGGCGGGGATCTACGCACGGATCGGCTTTGCTCATATCATCATGCGCGACTGGACCTGCGCACTGCGCAATCTGGACCGTGCGATCCAGCTGGACCCCCGCGCGCACCAAGCACACTTCAACCGCGGCGCTCTCCACCTGACACAAGGACGCTTCGCGAAGGCAGCGTCCGATCTCGCGATAGCGTCGCGCCTAGAGCCCAGATCGTGGATGACCTGGCATCATTACGGCGTGGCGCTGCTCAATTCGAATCGCCGCCAAGAAGCCATCACGGCTCTGCGCACCGCCCGAAAACTTGCCCCTCGTAGCGCCTGGCCCGAGGTCGACGCGACCCTCAAAATGGCACGCGACGGTAAGTAATCGACGCTCCTCGGTCAGCGCGCGAGTGCAAGGACACGCACCGGGGAGCCTGAACCCCCTCGGATGCGCAGCGGCGCGACCACGATCCACGCACCGCTGGCAGGAAGCAGCTCGAGATCGGTCAGATTCTCCAGCAGGTATATATCGGCTTCTCCGGTCACCTGATGCACATCGAACGTCTGACTCCGACCGGGGTCCAGCGACATCGTGTCTATCCCTAGCCCCACAACCCCTCGGGTGACCAGCAGTTCTGCCGCACCCCGGGAAAACC
>CAZANL010000030.1:14180-16357 GCA_964486115.1 uncultured Planctomycetota bacterium | reverse complement strand
TCGGCGTCCCCGGTCCGCACGATTCGATCGAACAGCGACAGCACCAGGCGGTCCTTGATCACGCGCTGCAGGGTCCCGAGAACCACGTCATGGTCGAGCGACTCGAAGCAGTGCTGGACGTCCAGCTGGAGCGACCAGGCATATCGCCGGCATAGCCGCTGGGCCTGGCGCAGTGCGGCGTGCTGCCCCTTGCCCTTGCGGCTGGCATAGCTGTGGTGGATCATCCGGCGCTCGAATACCGGCTCGCAGACCGCGATCAGTGCCTGGTGTAGCACGCGGTCACGGAAAGCGGGGACAGAGATCAGGCGCTGCTTGGGGTCGTGCAGGATGAAGCTGACCAGCGGCCGAGGACGGTATCTGCCATCGAGCAGCTCCCGCTGCAGGGCGAGGACCTCCGGCTCGAGTCGCGAGAGAAAGTGTGCCACCGCTGGCCGGGCTCGCTTGCCGCGCGCCGCTCTCCGGGCCGCCTCGAGCAGGTTATCGAAGGCGATCACCCGGTCCCATAACCCGCCGGCGCGTCTCATCGGCGGCCCCCGATCGCGGTCCGCCAGCCGTGGATCATCCGCCCGGCCTCGTCGATCCGGCGCATCGCACTCTCGAACGCCTTTCGCGATGTGGCGTTGGTCTTGCGCGCCAGCCGCAAGAGGAAGCGTAGTCGTTCGAGCCGCAGGTTGACATCCGCCAGCACGGCGGCACGCTCTCGCGGTCTGTAGCGCGCCACGATCAGCTGGTCGAGGATCTCGAGTGCGTGGTCCTGCACACGGCGTGTAAGGGTGAAGCGCTGCGACCGCGGCCAGCGTCCAGAGTGCTCCAGCAGCCAGCCGGCGGTCTCCTCCCAGCGCGCCAGCACCAGCAGCTCGGGGCCCGCCTGCGCCTCGTTGCCCCGCGCGGTCACTGCTTTTCCCGCAGTAGTTCGAGCACCGCCACCCCGTAGCGCTCGATCTTGGCCGGACCGACTCCCTCGACATTCGAGAGCGCGGTGGGGCTGGTCGGTCGCGCCTTCGCGATCCCGGCCAGCTCTCGGTTGCTGAACAGGATGTAGGGCGGCACGCCCTCCTCCCGAGCCTGCGCGTTGCGCCAGACGCGCAGCTGCTCGAAGATCGCTCGCTGTCCCTCGTCGAGTCCACGCACCGGGTTGGGTCTGGCGGGACCCGGAGGCTCGTCCGAGCCGTTGCCGGGCCGACGCAACAGCAGCAGGCAAGCCAGGTGGGCCACGCCGCCGGTCTCGAAGAAGTGCTCGCGCAGCTCGACCAGCGCGCCGCCGCGCGCCGCCTCGACCAGCGGGGTCTCGTCGAACGCGCCGAGGACCGGACAGTAGCGCAGGGTGATCAGCTTGACATCCAAGAGGCTTCCTCCGTCCAGAGCCGCGGCCATGGTGCACATGGGCCTCCCGCTGAACCCGCCGTCCCGCGCGGTCAAGCCGCCTCTTTCAGGATTTCATCCCCGACCTCGAAACCCGTTTTCGCCTCCCAATACCACCTGCGTGTCGCAGCTCAACCCTGTAGTGGTGAAGTGGTAAGGGAATCCGGCTCAGTGGATACCCCTGGCCGCGCGAGAACCGAGGAAGTTGTAGCGCGCCGATGGCGCGTTCCAGCGGCGGTAGGAGGACCGCGCGGTGATCGCGGTGTTGTTCCAGCTGCCCCCTCGGAGGACGCGGGCGCGCATGCTCGCATCATCAGGATAATTGCGCCACCCCTCCTCCCCGGAGTGCGGCTTCAGGTCGTAGGCTCGGTCGTGGAACGGGTCACGGCACCACTCGTAGACGTTGCCGATCACGTCGTACAGGCCGAACGCGTTGGGCAGGAAGCTCCCCACCGGCGCGTGGACCGCGTGGCCGTCGTCCCACGACTCCCCGGCCATCTTCCCCCGGGTGGCCCGTTTCATGCTGGCATCGACGACGTTCCCCGCGGCGGCCAGCCCGGCCGTGGTGTTTCCGGTCCACCAGACCGTGCGCGTCCCGGCCCGCGCCGAGTACTCCCACTGCGCCTCCGTCGGCAGGACGAGCCCCGTGCGGGCCAGCAACCTGCGGCACTCGAACCAGGTGACCTTCTCCACAGGGTTCGCGCGACTGATCGCGCGTCCCGCGATTGTCTTGCCCGCCGCGAACTTGCTCGTGTTCTTGCCAGCCAGCCGCACCCACTGCCCCTGGGTCAGCTCGTACTTGCTGATGAAGAACG
>CAZANL010000030.1:4488-14080 GCA_964486115.1 uncultured Planctomycetota bacterium | reverse complement strand
TTCCTGATCGCCGCGATCGCCTCCGCCCAGCGAGCCGTGTACTTCGTCTGGTTCAGCGCTTGCCACTTCCGCCAGGGTCGATCTCGAAGCCAGTCCTGACCCGTGGTGATATTCTCTTTCAGCTTCTCGATGCGCGGCAACAGCCTGGCCAGGATGGCCAGCTCCCAGCGATCCACGGCCTTCTGGCGCTGCTTGCCCAGCGTCTTCAGCTCCCGCTCGCGCTGCCGGTGAGCGTCCAGACGCCCATGTATCGAGCGCGCCTGCTCGACCCACGACCTGATCGCCCGCTCCTTCCAGCCCTGCGGCCCCAGATCCTCGAAGCTCTCCCGCAGGTCGGACTCCGCTTGCACATCACCCATCCGGTCGCGTGCGGCGTCCTTCAGCCGCTGCTCGGCCAGGACCTTCTGTTGTCCGGCAAGGACCTTCTGCTTCTCTTGTTCCGTGGCATTCCTGGCCTTGATCGCTTCCTTCTCCTTCTCCTGAGCCTTGACCTTCTGGACTTGCGCCTCGTCACGTGCGCCCTGTGCGACGCGCATTTGCCAGAAGTTGACCGCGAACCCGGCCAGGATCGCTACCGTGACCCCCAGCACGGCGAAAGCCGCCGCCTTGTTGCGCCCCGCCCACTTCTTGACTACCTGCCAGGTGCTGTACTCCGCGGCCGCCAGCACGCGCCCCTCGAGGTATGCCTCGATGTCCGCCTTCAGCGCCTCGACCGTCTGATAGCGCTTGCCCCGCCGGCTGGCCATCGCCCGCTTGACCACCGCCTCCAGCTCCCATGGGATGCTCCGCTCCGGCGTGCGCTCCGACGGCGCGATGAGCTTCCCCTCGATCACCTGCTCGAGCACGTTCCAGACAGAGTCACCCTCGAACGGCGCCTCGAGCGTGAGAATCTCGTAGAGAATCGCCCCCAGCCCGTAGACATCGGTCCGGTGATCCAGCTTGTCTGTCTCCCCGGCAGCCTGCTCGGGAGGTATGTACGCCGGCGTGCCCACGACCGACCCGTCGAGCGTCAGCAACGGGCCGCTCGCCCCCTCGGTGATCCTGCCCCCCCCAAGATCGAGCGTGCACGCTCCTGCGGCCGGATCGGCGTGCCCCGTCACCTTGGCCAGGCCCCAGTCCATCACCTGCACCTCGCCGAACTCCCCGACCATCAGGTTGGCCGGCTTGAGGTCTCGATGGATCACACCCCGGCTATGGGCAAACGCCAGGGCGTCGCAGACCTTGCCGAAGATGCCCAGCAGCTTGATCAACGACTTGCGCCGGGTAGTGTCCTGGTCGACCGCCAGCCGTCGGCTGGAAGGGCGTGGCCTGCTCTCTCCGCGGGCCAGCAAGGAGCCCTCGAGCCTGCGCTCCTCGGCCAGCACACCAGCCAGGTCCTGGCCCTCCACACGCTTCATCGTGAAGTAGACCTGTCGGTCTGACGTCATCCCGAGCTCGTAGAGCGGCACGATGTTGGGGTGCTCGAGCTGGCCCGTGATCTGCCCTTCGCGCACGAACTTGGCCAGCATCTTGGGGTCGGCCTGCCCCAGGATCACCTTCGCCGCCATCTCCCGGCCAACGTCTTCATCCCGGACCTGCAGCACCTCGCCCATCCCGCCAGCACCCAGCCGGCCGGTGATCGGATAGCGACCAAGCCGATCGGGGCCATCTAGCGCCGGTGGCATCCCAGGCAGGTGCACCCACTCCGGCTCGACGCCATGCTGCGTCAGATGTTGGGCGAGCTGGCTGTTCAGGATCGTGGCGTCGGGGTCGTGTGATGCCAGCTCGCGCAGCGTCTCGGCATCCTGCGGGGCGGGGTAAGAGTTGTGGTCGGACATGGAACCAGGCAGTCTACGGCAAGCGGGGCATTCGGGTCAATTCAGTCAGGCTTTTCCGGATCGCCATCCGCGGAGAAGCCAACCCATGAGGCAGCGTGCACCCGCACAGGGTGAAAGGGTGAAAGGGTCGAGGGCCGATTCGGACCTGTCACCTGACCCTTTCACTCCGCGCTGAACTGCCGCAAAAGGGCGCGTAGCTCCCTTTCTTCTTCTTTCTTTCTTTTCTTGAGTGAAAGGGTGAAAGGTAGAGAAGGTATCTCCCCTCACACGCAGGAAGAAACATTCACAAGCGGCTGGATTCGAGTTGTTGTTCTTTTTTTCGGCGTATAGGGGGAGAGACTCCTCTGGACCTTTCACCCTTTCACTCACTCGCGTAACTTCTTCGTTAGCAAGACAATGCGCCAGATGAAGGCCTTCGCCGTGTGAAAGGTGCCCTCTCACCGGCTCGTTCGAGGCGGTCGCACAACTGCATCTTGGCCTGGGTCGTATGCCACGTACAGAGGACCTCGCCGGAAACGGTCCGGTCCTCCAGCTCCTTGGCAAGCGATCCAGGAACGACTGTTACGAGAGGAAGGCGGCAGGACGCTGCGCTCGGCCGTGGTCGAATTCTCCATAGGCGCATTCGCGTCGCTGGTGATCTGGGGCCAGCCTGGCTGCACGTGCCCTCGCCGAGCTGGACCTCAGCGCGCGAGGGAAGTGGGTTCCACGAGCCGCCCCGCTGCGCCGGTTCCGCTTCCAGCTCCCCAGCCCCTCGGTCCTCGGCCTGGTGGTTGGCGACCTGGGCAACGGCTGGCCCTCGTCGAGGAAGGCTCGACTGCGGCCAGCAACGGGCCGAATTCTGGGGCCTGTCCAAGGTGCCAACCGCTTCCCGTCCGACCGCGGTCAGTGCGTTGAGCGAACTGCTGGCCCGTCATCCGCTGGTCGAGGTGCGTATCGAGGCGCTCAAATCGCTGGCGTTGCTCAAGGGGGCGCTGGCGGAGAAAGTCATCCGCGAGGCGGTGCTCGGAGATCCGGACGCCTCACTTCGCGGCCGAGCAGCCATGCTGCTCGCGGATCTATTCAGTGAGACACCCGAGATCGTCGAGACGCTGCGGCAGGCGGCTCGGCTAGATCGGATCCCCGAGGTGCGCGTCCGCGCGATCGAAGCTCTCGCCGGTTCGCAAGGCGAGCATGCAAGGGCCGCGCTGCGCCAGATCGCACACTCCGCCTCGGCCGCCGGGGAGAGAGCGATGGCGCTTCACAAACTGCGAGAACGCCACCTGCTGGAGGTGTCTCGTGGTACCGGCTCGGAGGCTCGCTCCGCACGAAGGCGTCTGGCTCGAATGCTCGAGGCCTCGCCTGGAGAGCGCGTCGCGGATAAGGACCTGCACCCGGTGGTCGACCGCGATCCCGAACGTGAGCGCAACCGATGAGTGATCAAGCAAACAGTCCCCTGCGAGGAGGAGTGGCATGTTCTTAAGATGGATGATCTTGGTTGGGATTTTGGCCGCGACGCTGGTGCAGCCAGCCGCGGGCTACCTGGTCGAAGGCAAGCTGGGCTATCCGATCGATCGTTACGGAACGAAGTACAGCGCCAGTTCCGGCACGATCTCGGTCAAGCTCAACCTGCTGCGGGGCCATGGCTCGGCGCCCTACTACGGCAGCTGGGGCGAGCTGACCTCCGCCGAGCGCTCGCACTACGCCTCGCTCATCGCCGAGGCGGTCGAGTACTGGCACAAGGTGCCGGACTGCGCACTCAAGCTGGCCTACGGCGGCACCACCAAGACATCCACGGCGGTTGCGCGCAGACCGTATGTTCTGGTCACCGTGGGTAGTCTCCCCTCGGGTGTCGGCGGCGTCGGTTACAGCAGCCGGTACGGTAGCCAGTCGATCCCTGTCGGGGTCATCGTTCGTCCCGGTTCCGGCCTCGGTACGTTCGTCCACGAGATCGGACATCAGCTCGGGCTGGGCCATTCTCACTGCGGCTGGGCGCTGACCTACAACAGCACCTTCGGCTACTCCAAGTCGGATGGCGCATTCATGAGCTACTCCCGCTACTACACCGGCCCTACACTGCAGGGCGACGACCTCGCGGCGATCGCCTCGACCTATCCCGGCAGCACTTTCGGCGACCGCTCCGGATCGATCAGCGGCGAGCTGGTCAAGAGTTCTTGCAAGGGGATCTTCGGCGCCAACGTGTTCGTCGTGGACAGCCACGGCAAGGCGGTGGTGGCTCGACTGTCAGGCATGCACGAGTATGCCAGCGCCGCGCTGCACGGTAAGTTCAAGCTGCCCCGACTGACACCAGGGACCTACACCCTGGTCGCCGCATCACCCTACGACAGCACCTATCGCACCGGGTCGCCGCACGGCGGTTACACCAAGTATGACAGCTACTCGCCGACCAGCCTGGCGGTCTCGGTGATCAAGGGAATCGTGGTCGAGGCCGGAGGCGACACGGCGATCGGCTCGATCGTGGCCGGGACGCACAAGACACTGTCTGATGGCGGCAGTAGCACGCCGGAGCCCGAGGCGGAGCCGGAACCCGAGCCCCAGGACACGACCGCCAGCCGCACGTTGAGCTGGAGCCCGATCTCGGGCGCGACGTACTACTACATCCAGGTCTACAGCCACGAGGCCGGCAAGTGGGTCGTCCGCAGAGCCGTCTCGACGACCTCGGTCACGTTCGAGACGACACCGGGCAAGCACACGGTTTACCTTCACGCCTACATCTCGGGTCGCTGGTGGCGGGTCGCCTCTCAGAGCATGACGCTCTAGCGGTTCGGCCAACAACCGCACCCGCGGATTGCCGAGGCCTACCGCGGGTGCCGGTCTGAGCCCAGCGGGACGGCCCCTCGGGAAGGCAATGGGCCTGTTGGTGGCTTTTGGCCGGACGCTAGACCACCCCTAACAGCGTCCGGTAGTGGCGATACCAGTTACTCTGGAACCGCCCGGTCGGATCCCTGCGCTCCTTCAGGCGCAGGAGCTCGGGCAGCCGGGGGTGGCAGCGCAAGACCTGCCGCCTGGAGGCCCAGCGGTGGTAGGTCAGGTAGTAGCTCCCACCGTGCTGGATTCCCCGCTCGATCAGCCGCCGGAAAGCGGCCGCCGAGTGGGCCAGGCCCCGCCTGTCGTGCAGGGTGCAGAGATTGAAGATCACGCAAGCCCACGGTTGGCGTGCCCAGGCCAGGAAGCTCTCCCGGTCTTGCTCGATCAGCCGAATCGTGCCGTAGATCAGGTTGCCGCCGTGGCGGCGAAAATCGTCCCCCACGTCCTTCAGGAACCGGGCCAGACGATCGCGCGGCACATAGATCTCGGTGATCATCTCGCTGGCCTTGCAGCGCAGGCCGAGTTGCGAGTCGAGCACGCGGTGGTAGCCATCCACGTAGGGGCTGAGCTGATGGGTGTCGGACCAGTAGCACTGCCCGTCGGTCGAGAGATAGTGGCGAGCGTAGAGCTCGAAGGCCAGCCGCTTGTCCGTGTGGGCCAGCAAGAGCAGCTTGCGCCAGTCCTGTTCCGAGAGGATCCGCGCAGCGGGGCTGTCCACCTCGTGGCCTGCCGGGCGATAGCAAGACAAGATCCCCTTGTTCAGGAAATCCTCGGAGTTCGGGTCGATCGCGAACTGGAAGTCACCATAGAGATGCCCTTCCTCGATCCTCTCGGCGAAAGCGCCGGCCAGGCGGTCAACCGTCGTCAGCTCTACCGACCGCTTCACGCGCTGTCGTCGCACCAGGCGCAACTGGATCGAGCTGACGGCGCCGAACAACCCGTATCCTCCCACCGCCAGCCGGAACAGATCCGCGTTGGATGTCCGACTGCAACGCTGGGTCCGCCCGTCGGGGCCGACGATCAGGAACGACTCGACGTCGTTGACGAACGGCGGCAACGTCAATCCGCGACCGTGAATGTTGGCTGCCAGGGCCCCCCCCAGGGTCAGCCGGTCAGCACCGGTCTGCTTCTGCCGAATGACCCAGGGGCGCATGACCCCATGCTGCAGGACCGCGAGCTGATCGATCAGCTCGGGCCAGGTCGCGCCGGCCTGCACCTGGGCCAGGCCGGCCACCGGGTCGAGGGAGAGAAGGCGGTTCATTGCTCGCATCTCGATCAGTAGCCCGTCGGTGAGGAACTGCTGACCACCCATCGCCCCTCGACCGCCGGCCAGGCTGACCGGGAGGTCACGGAACCAGGCTTCCTCGACCGCATCGCACAGACTCTCGTGGTCGTGCGGCCGTCGCAGAGCAGCGATCCGGGTCTGGTTGAGTTGAGAGTGGAAATCATTGACCTGTCGTGTGCGTCGTCTGATGGCAGTGTTCATGTCTTCAGCCTAGCGTGAGGTGAACCGAACCAAAATATATTGATAAAGTGATTTTCAATAAGTAGTAGTTAATGAATGAACCTCCGGCTGCATCAACTCGAAGGCTTCTACTACACCGGCCTGGCCGGCGGCTATGCGGCCGCTGCTCGCGCCATGCCATTCCCGATCAGCGAGCCGGCGATCTACCAGCAGGTGCGCAAGCTGGAGAAGATGCTCGGGGTATCGCTGTGTGTCCAGGCTGCACCGCGTGAAACCGTTCTCACGCCGGAGGGCAGGGTGCTCCACGAGTTCGTCAGTCCGTTCTTCGAGGAGTTGCCCGGTGTGGTCCGGACGATCCGGGAGAGGGCGTCGGGGCTGCTCGTGATCGCCGCCGAGGGGACTATCGCGCTGGACCTACTGGTGCCAGCCGTGGCCCGACTGCGGCGCAAGAGCCCGCTGATCGGTGTGCGCCTGGCCGACCGGAACGCGCCGGAGGTGGCCCAGATGGTCTTGTCGGGAGAGGCGGACGCGGGCCTGGGAGTGATCGGCGTCGACAAACACCCGCTGAAGGAGACGCCGCTGTTGACCGTGCGCATCGCGCTCTGCGTGCCCCCGGGACACCCCCTGGGTCAACACCGGCAGCCGCCGGGACTGGCGGAGCTGGACGGCCTGCCGCTATGTGTCTACGAACCCGGCCAGCCCGGCCGGGAGATGATCGAGGCGATCTTTCGTGAGGCCGGCGTCCGGCTACGGGTGGCTGCCGAGGCCAGCTCTTACGAAACGCTACAGACACTGGTCCAGGCCGGCGTCGGGCCGGCCTTCGTGCCGGTGGTCCTACCGCAGGGTGGAAAGCCTCGGGCTTCGTGGCAGAAGGAGGGGGTCCGCTCGTTCGACATCACCGGGTTGCTGCCTGGTGATCCGGTGACCTACGGTTTGATGCGCCGGATCGGCGGACCGAAGCACCCTGCAATCGAGTCGCTGCTCGCGCTGCTCGAGGTCCGGCCGGTCTGCTAGCGCCTTCGGCCGGTCTGCTTCGCGGCTAACGTTGGAGAGGTCGATCTCGAGCTGCGCGAGCCGGCGGCGCAGCGTCGATCTGGAGTATGCCAGGATCGACCTCAGCGCTTTCCCGACCAGCTCGACCCGACCCTCCGACTGTTCCCCGGAGTACGTCGAGCGCACGCTCGACGTACTCCTGTTCACCGGTCTGGCCCAGTTCCTTGCGCATAAATTTCAGCGTACGCTGAAATTAGTGTTCGGTGGCAGAGGGTCCCGATCTGCGCACCTCATCCGGTCGCTCCTTGAGCCGGCGAGATTCGATGACCGTCCGCGTAGGAGTGTGTGGCGGCCTCTCAGTGCTCTGGACGACACCCGCATCGAGGACCATCAGAGCCTCGTAGGCCGAATTTAACTGCGCTCCAGCTGCTGTCGTGATTCACCGAATAGTCGGGGTGAGCTACTCTATTTTGTTGCACAGGGGTGCCGGTCCGATAAAATCAGCCCCCTTTGAGCCAGAAATACCCACCGATCGACCTATCGGACCTGCGAATGTACTCGCTCAGTGAGCGGGCGAGCCTGGTCCAACAAGCGGATCTGGGCGGTCTGCCCGGTCCAGAGGACAGCGTCGCTGCATTTCTGGACTCCTTGCCCGAGATCTACGCGGCGCGGGACCTCAACCGCTTGGGCGCCGCGATCGCCGCTGCGCGCCGCGCTGGACGGCCGGTCTTCATGGCGCTCGGGGGGCACGTCATCAAGTGCGGCCTCTCGCCGCTGCTGATCGACTTGATGGAGCGGGGAGTGGTCAACGGGCTGCTGCTGCATGGGGCGGGCGCGATTCATGACTTCGAGCTGGCCATGGTGGGGCACACGTCGGAGGACGTGGGCAAAGGGCTGGCCGACGGTAGCTTTGGCATGTCCGAGGAGACGTCGGCCTTCTTCCACTCGGCGGCGCAGCGGGCGGCTCAGGAAAAATGTGGCCTGGGCCAGATGATGGGCCAGACGATGGGTGAGCTGGATCTACCGAACCGGAAGATCTCGCTGTTGGGCTCGGCCCATCGACTGGACGTCAGCTGTGCGGTGGTCGCGTCGCTGGGCACCGACATCATTCACGTGAAGCCGGAAGCCGACTGGGCCCACATTGGGCAAGCCTGTCAATACGACTTCCAGGTTGTCTGCAGTATGGTGGCCGACCTCGAGGGCGGGGTATGGTTGAATATCGGCTCGGCTGTGATTCTGCCCGAGATCTTTCTCAAGGCGCTCACCGTGGCCCGTAATCTGGGGCACACGGTGCAGCAATTCACCACGGTCAACCTGGACAAGCAGGAACACTACCGCCCACGGGTCAATGTCCTCCAGCGGCCGGGCGGGGATGGGATTCAGATCATCGGGCATCATGAGATTCTGCTGCCGCTCCTGCGGGCGTGCATTCTGCGGGAGATGGCTCGATGAGCGAGGCCCTGGACGGACTGGATGCGATCGAGCGTCCCCGGGTGCTGGTCGTCGGTGACTTGATCATCGATCATTACGTCTGGGGCAAGGTCGAGCGGGTCAGCCCCGAGGCGCCGATCCAGGTGCTACAGGTTCAGGAAGAGGAGGATCGGCTCGGCGGAGCGGGCAACGTGGCGGCCAACCTGGCGGCACTCGATGCAGAGGCGCAGCTACTCGGCGTTCTCGGTGAGGACTTCTCGGGCGACCGCTATATCGAGTTGTGTGCCGAGGCCGGAGTCGAGGCCCATGTGCTGCATCTGCCCGGGCGGCCGACCACTCGCAAGAGTCGGTTCATCGCGCATTCTCAGCAGGTGTTGCGTGTCGACCGAGAGACGGTGGAGCCCTTGACCCCCCAGCAGACCGAAGAGTTGATCGAGATCGGTGAGCGGCTGCTCGACGATGTAGATATCTTGCTCCTCTCGGACTATGCCAAGGGTGTGCTCAGCGATGAGGTGGTGCAGCGACTGATCCAGGCTGCTCGAGAGCGAGGATTGACGGTCGTGGTCGATCCAAAAGGCCACGACTTCACTCGCTATCGTGGGGCCCATCTGATCACACCCAACAATCGTGAGGCGGCCATCGCGCTGCACCAGCCGGTCGGTGACACTCTCGATGTGGTCGAGGCGATGATGCGGGCCTTGATGGACCAGCTCGGGTTGAATGCGATCGTCGTGACGCTAGGCCCAGCTGGCATCGCAGCGCTGGAGCGGGGCGGCGAGCCCCTGTTCATCTCTGCGCGTGCCCAGGCGGTGTTCGACGTGTCGGGTGCGGGGGACACGGTGCTGGCTGTTCTCGGATTGTATCTGGCCGTCGGACGACCGCTGGCCGAGGCGGTCGAGGCGGCCAACGCTGCCGGGGCCGTGGTGGTCGGCAAGCTCGGTACCGCATCGGTCGGTCGCGATGAACTACAGCGCGCCCTCTCGGGTGGCGACGGCGTGGAGGGGGGCAAGCTGATCGGCGCGGCCGAACTCTCGGAGATCATCAGTGACCTGCGGGAGGTGACGTCGCTCAAGGTCGTCTT
>CAZANL010000030.1:0-4478 GCA_964486115.1 uncultured Planctomycetota bacterium | reverse complement strand
TGCTTCGACCTGCTGCATCCTGGCCATGTGCGGTACCTCGCATGGGCCCGAAGCCGGGGCGATCTGCTGGTCGTGGGAATGAACACCGATCGTTCGGTGCGTGAACTGAAAGGCCCCAGCCGTCCGATCCAGCAGGAGAAGGACCGGGCCGAGTTGTTGTGTGCGCTGGAAGCGGTCGATTACGTGGTGCTTTTCGACGAGGCGGATCCGTACAATCTGATCCAGGCGGTGCAGCCGGATGTCCTGGTCAAGGGTGACGACTGGCAGGACAAGGGTGCGGTAGGCTCTGACATTGTCGAGGCACGCGGTGGGGAGGTCTGTTTTTATCCCGTGCTCGAGGGATATTCCAGCTCCTCGCTGGTGAGCCGAATTCAGGGAGGCGAGGAGGCCGAATGAGCCAGGAAAAGATCCGTCGGCAATTGCAGGACTCCGCCGACGTACAGATAGCTCTGATCCAGACCGAGGACGAGAGAATCGAAGCGGTCGCGAACATGATGATCGAGGTGATCGAGAACGGAGGTTGGATCTTTCTGATGGGCAACGGCGGGAGCGCTTCGGACTCCGAGCACATCGCCGCCGAGTTTGTCGGGCGCTATCTGAAGGATCGGCGGCCGCTGCCCGCGCAGGCCCTGACGACCAACAGCAGCCTGATCTCGGCCATCTCCAACGACTATGGATACGAGTCGGTTTTCGCCCGTCAGATCGAGGCCTACTGTAGCGAGGTGGACCTCGTGGTCGGCCTGTCGACCTCCGGTAGTTCGGCCAACGTGCTCAACGGTCTGCGCACTGCGCGCCAGGTCGGCTGCCGAACCGTCGGGTTGACCGGCGACGATCCGAGCAAGATGAAGCGCCACTGCGATATCTGTATCTCGGTTCCCAGTCACGATACACCGAGGATCCAGGAGAGCCACATCGTCATCGGACACATCCTCTGCGACCTCGTCGAGACCCACCTGTTCGGATAGCTCTCCTTCGAGCATGCGTCGTGCAGCGCGCTCTCACGACATTGATAGAATCGGCTGAGAAGCGGGCATAGGGGCTCCTCAGGGGTGAAGTAGCGAAATCCCTGGCCAGACATCGGGGGGCCGTGGAGGTGGCGTTGCGCCGGGTGGAGGCTACGGCGCGCCCACCCGAGAACCGTGCTTCCCAGGCACCAAGTCGATGGCTTGACAATCCAACCCGCTCGGGTAGAGTGCGCATCCGTCTACCCCCCTGCTGCGCCGGGCAATCGTTGTTATCAGCAAACAGGGTCAGGATCGTTCTGAGACAGGGTCTGGGTCGTACTTGATGAACAGTTACTGGTCGCTCGCCGTCTACGCCGGTCTGCTCATGGCCGTTGCTGCTGGTGCCTTGATACTCTCTGCACTGGTTGGTGAGGGGCGTTTTCGTCGCCGCAAGATGCAGGTCTACGAGTGCGGTGCGCCCCTGCTCGGTACCGCTCGGCTGAGGTTTGCGGTCAAGTTCTATCTGGTGGCCATCCTGTTCGTGTTGTTCGACGTCGAGGTGGTCTTCCTCGTGCCCTGGGCAGTGGTCTACAAGCAGCTGGGTGTTTTCGGGTTGATCGAGATGGGCGTTTTTTTGAGCGTGCTAGCCTTCGGGCTGGCCTACGTTTGGAAGCGAGGAGCGCTTGAATGGGACTGATCCGCGCCCTGAAGGACAAGATTCTGACCACCACGGTCAACAAGGCCGTCTCCTGGGCCCGGAAGAACTCGCTGTGGCCGATGCCGTTCGGCACGGCCTGTTGTGCGATCGAGATGATGGCCACGCTCAACGCCAACTACGACATGGCTCGTTTCGGGGCGGAGGTGATTCGCTTCAGCCCCCGGCAGAGCGACCTGATGATCGTCGGCGGTCGGGTGTGCATCAAGCAGATGCCGATTCTGATCCAGATTTGGGAGCAGATGCCGGAGCCCAAGTGGTGCATCTCGATGGGGGCCTGTGCCTCCTGCGGGGGAGTTTTCGACACCTACACCATGATTCAGGGCGTGGACCGTTTCATCCCGGTGGACGTCTATATCCCGGGCTGCCCGCCGCGGCCCGAGAGCCTGATCGACGGGCTGATGAAGGTCCAGGAGATCATCGAAAGCGAAGATCCCTGGGAGCGGCGTAAGAAAGCTCCGATCGACCCGCTGCAGATCAACGAGATATGTCGCCCCCCGGGCTACCAGCCCGGCGCGTTCCGACGCCAGCGAGGCTACGGGATGAATAACCTGGTGGGCGGTGAGTTCGGGCAGCCCGACTATGGCAAGGGTGGCCGTCAGTGAGCGTAGTCGCCGAGCTTGTGCTGGAAACGCTGACCGATCGTGGTCAGACCTGTCACGTGATCCGCCGGGAGCACGTGCTGGAGGTGCTCGGGCAACTGAAAGCCGAGGGATACGATTATCTGGCCGACCTGTGCGGGCTGGATCTGCTGCGCTGGCCGGATGGGCCAGGGGAGCGGTATGCGGTGGCCTATCAGCTCTACAGCTTCCAGAATAACGAGTTCATCCGGGTCAAGGCGCTGATCCCCGAGGAGGACAACCGGATCGACAGCGCGACCTTGCTCTGGCCGGCGGCCAACTGGCTCGAGCGAGAGGTCTACGACCTCTTCGGTACACGGTTCCTGGGGCATCCTGACCTGCGACGGATCCTGATGCCGGACGACTTCGGCTCCTTTCCGCTGCGCAAGGACTATCCACTGCAAGGTCTGGGCGAGCGGGATGCCTTTCCCCGCGTCGAGCCGGTGGATGAAGAGGACTACGCCGGTCAGCAGCAGGCGTTCGATCCAGAAGAGCTGGATGACCGGGGGATCCCCGAAGAACTGCAGGCCAAGCTGACGCCTGGGCTGGCTTCGGTCGAGGCGATCGACGACGAGAACATGGTGCTCAACTATGGGCCCCAGCATCCGGCGACGCATGGCACGCTGCGCAACGTGATGGAGCTGCAAGGGGAGCGGATCGAACGGGTGCATCCCGAGATCGGTTTTCTCCACACCGGCTTCGAGAAGCTGGGCGAGGACATGACGTACAACCAGTTCATCACGGTAACCGATCGGATGAACTACATGTCGGCGCTGTCCAACAACATCGGCTTCGCCCACGCGGTGGAGGAGATGCTGGGAGTCGAGATCCCGCGTCGCGCCCAGGTGCTGCGGGTCATCCTCGGCGAGTTGACGCGCATCGCTGACCACGCCGTCAGCCTGGGCCTGTCGGCGATGGACGTCGGCGCGTTCACCGCAATGCTGTGGTCGTTCCGCGAGCGCGAGAAGATCTACGATATCCTCGAGAACGTCTGCGGCGCGCGGCTGACCACGGCCTGGACTCGCATCGGCGGGGTCATCCGTGACACGCCGCCCGATTTTCCGGATCAGGTCAGGGCTTTCCTGCGGACCTTTCCACCCGTGCTCAGGGACATCGAGAAGCTGCTGCTCAAGAACAAGATCTTCAAGGATCGCTTGATCGGTGTGGGGCTGCTCAGCTCCGAGGATGCGCTGGCATACGGGGTGACCGGCCCCCTGCTGCGCGCGTCGGGCGTCGACCACGACATTCGCAAGAAGCGGCCTTACTACATCTACCCGGAGCTGGACTGGGATGTCCCGACGCAGAGCGAGGGGGATTCCTACGCCCGCTTCTTGCAGCGGCTGGCCGAGGTCCGAGAGAGCCTGCGGATCATCGAGCAGGCGCTGGGCAAGCTGGAGCCGGGCTCGGTGATGCATCCCGACTACAAGCTCACGTCGCCGAAGAAGGACGACGTGTACACCGACATGGAGAGCTTGATCCATCACTTCAAGGTCTTCATGTACAACCATGGCATCCGTCCGGCAAAGGGCGAGATCTACAGCTGCACCGAGGCGCCCAATGGCGAACTGGGTTGGTACATACTCAGTGACGGGAGCGAGATCCCTTACCGCGTGCGGATTCATCCGCCCAGCTTCGTCAACTATCAGGTTTTTCCCAAGCTGGCTGAGGGTGGCCTGATTTCGGACTCGGTGGCGATTCTCTCGACGCTCAACGTGATTGCCGGGGAGCTAGACCGATGATCGAGTTCGGCGCTGAGCGCTTGAAACGGGCCAAGAATTATCTCGGGCGCTACCCCCAGAAGAAGGCTGCGCTGCTGATGATCCTGCGGTTGGCCGAGGAAGAATGGGGCGCGATCACACCGGAGATCTGTGGCTATGTGGGGCAACTGTGTGAGGTCTCGCCGGCTCATGTCTGGGGCGTGGTGACGTTCTATACTCATTACAAGCGTGAAAAGCACGGTCAGCACCGGATCATGTTCTGTCACACGCTGCCCTGCGCGCTGGCGGGTTGCGGCGATCTGCTGGGCCATGTCGAGAACAAGCTGGGCATCAAGGCCGGTGAAACCACGGCCGACGGGAAGTTCTCGATCGAGAAGGTGGAGTGCATCGCGGCCTGCGACAAGGGACCGGCGATGCAGATCGACAACGAGCACTATGAAGCGCTGACCGTAGTGGACGGATGGTTGGTGGCAGAGTTGGG
>CAZANL010000029.1:13989-16528 GCA_964486115.1 uncultured Planctomycetota bacterium | reverse complement strand
GAACCCGCTCGACAGCCAGACCCAGAGCGCGTGCCTCGTCGAAGATCACTTGTGGGAAGTCTGCCAGGCAGTAGACCCGGATCCGTGGGTTGGCCTGGTGGACCGCGGGCAAGCCGCCAATATGGTCCCAGTGGGGGTGCGAGATCACAGCAGCGTCGATTGCTGCAGGGTCCACTCTCAGCGCCCGCATGTGGGCCAGCAATTGGTCGGAGTTGCCGCCGGTGTCGAACAGGACCGTCTGGCCCCGATATGAGACGAGGGCCGAAAACCCCCAGCCGTCTTTACCCGAAACGAACGCATTGGGATTGGTCGAGCCGCTGTTGTCGTAGAGGATCTGGATTCGAACCCTCACTGGAGGGCTGAAGCCGGGTGAAAAGCTGCCCGCAGAGCGAGCACTGTGCGAGATTCTCGGCGTCAACCGCAGTGCCGTTCGAGAGGCGCTCCAGCGCTTGGCTCAGGCGCGGCTCGTATCGATTCATCAGGGTGGCTCGACGCAGGTTCTCGACTTTCGGAGAATGGCGGGCCTGGATCTCCTCTCTGCGATGCTGATGACGCCGGACGGGGGGCTGGACCTGGGTGTGCTCCGCAGCGTGATCGAGATGCGCTCCATACTGGCCCCGGACATTGCACGTCTGGCCGCGTTGCGTGGCGGCCAGGAATTGGCAGACCATCTGGACGGGGTCTTGCTGAGGATGCGTCAACACTCCGAAGACGTACCGACTTTGCAGCAGCTGGCCTTGGAGTTCTGGAACTTCCTGGTCGACGGCTCCGAGAACGTCGCATACCAGCTCTCGTTCAACTCGATGCGGGAGACCTACGAGGTGTTTGGCCACCTGCTGGCCGACGTGCTCGCCGACGAGTTCAGGGACCTGGAGAGTTACCAGGCAATCTGTGTTGGGGTGAGAGAGCAAGACTCGGAGGGGGCACGGGCCACGGCGCATGCATTGATCGAACGGGGGGCCGTACGGATCCACGGCATGCTCCAAGGGATGGCTAACTACACCGCGAAAGAACAAGGAACCTAGTAACATGACGACCCAGGCCTGTACCGCTGCGATCAACCCACCTCGGCTCCTCGAGGCCGTGGATAGCCCGAAGACCCTGGCCGACGCGATTCCGATCTTCTTCCAGTACTGGAGCCCGCGAATCTTGACTGCTCTAGTATTGGCCATCCTGACTGCTCGTCCGCTGGTCGGTTCCTGGTCGCTCTGGGATCTGGCTGTGGTTGGTGCGATCCTGGCCTGGTGGCCGGTACAAGAGTGGCTGATCCACGTTTTCATCCTGCACTTCGAGCCGCGGGAGATCCTCGGCGTCACGATCGACCCGGTGGTGCCGCGCAAGCACCGCGCGCACCACGGCGACCCCGATCGGCTGGACCTGCTTTTCATACCGACCCATGTGTACTTGTACGGTCCAGCATTGATGGCCGCATTCTGGTTCATGACGATGCCGACGGTCGGACTGGCGCTGACCGGGTTGGGGTTCTTTTTCGTGATGGCGCTGCACTACGAGTGGGTGCACTACATCGTCCATACTCGTTATGTGCCCAAGTCATGGCTCTACAAGCGGCTCTGGAGACATCACCGGCTGCATCACTACAAGAATGAGAACTACTGGTTTGGCGTCACGATGACATCGGGTGATGCCATTCTGAACACGCGACCGGCGCATCAGGAGGTGCCGACGTCGCCGACCTGCCGCACACTGGGCCAGTCCTGAAGGACAGTCGATCTGGGTGACGATCAGGCGGTTGGTCTGTCTGGTGTGAAATGGAGTTGCCACGGAACGCCACGCACGGACAGATCTTGATGGAGGTGTGGGGCGGGCTGATGATAAGGTGGTGAACCGATGAGTGCCGCTGCCGAGGTTGCCACGACCCATCCGGTCATCAAGCTGACCGATATCGCCAAGACCTACTCGATGGGTGGGGCAGAGTTGCGTGTGTTGCGGCACGTGGATCTGGAAATCCAGCAAGGTGATTACGTCGCGATCATGGGCCCATCGGGATCGGGCAAGTCGACCCTGATGAATTTGCTGGGTTGCCTGGATCGGCCGACCAGCGGCACATATCTGCTCAACCAGCGTGACGTGAGCCAGATGAGCCAGAATGACCTGGCCCGGGTGCGAAACCTGGAGATTGGATTTGTCTTCCAGAGCTTCAACCTGCTGCCGCGGACGACGGCGCTGCGCAACGTCGAGATCCCGATGATCTATGCCAAGACCCCTCGCGCGGAGCGTCGCCGACGCGCACGTGAGCTACTCAGCTTCGTTGGCCTGAACCAGCGACTGGGCCACCGTCCGAACCAGCTGTCGGGCGGTCAAAAGCAGCGGGTTGCGATCGCGCGGGCGCTGGTCAACAATCCGTCCTTGATCCTGGCCGACGAACCGACGGGCAACATCGACAGCCTGACGGGCGAGAAGATCATGGCGCTGTTCGCGGACCTTCACGCGAAGGGGCAGACCGTGGTGCTGGTCACACATGAGCTGGCCATCGCTCGGCAAACCCGGCGGGTGATCACGATTCGTGACGGTCAGATCG
>CAZANL010000029.1:0-13979 GCA_964486115.1 uncultured Planctomycetota bacterium | reverse complement strand
TTATCGAGAACCTGCTGGCAGCGCTCAGCGAGCTTTGGGTCAACAAGTTCCGCTCGATTCTGACCACGCTGGGGATCATCATCGCAACCAGTTCGGTGATCTGTGTGGTCAGCTTGCTGGAGGGGATGACCCGCTACATGTCGACCTTCATTCAGGGGCTAGGGTCCGACGCGATCTGGATTCAGCCCGACCTGACGAGCCGGGCTGACATCGGCGAGGTCAAGTTGACCGAGGCCGATGCCCGAGCGATCGCGAGCAACTGCAAGCAGACCGTACGGCGCGTGGCTCCGATGCTGCAGCGCCAGGTGTCTCTGCGCTACCGGACCAAGCAGGCTGTCATCTCCTTGACGGCGACCACATCGGATTACTCGAAGATCCGCAACTGGTACGTAGACGAGGGGCGCTATTTCACCGATCTGGATGAGGCTTACCGCAAATATGTCTGTGTTCTTGGCCGAACGGTGGGCGACGCGCTGGATGTCAAAGAGAGTCTGCTCGGCAAGAAAGTCCGCATAGGGCCCCACGTGTTCACCGTGGTCGGGCTTCTGGAGAAGAAAGGGAATCTGTTCGGGCAGGATCAGGACAAGATGCTGCTGATACCGATGAGCACGGCCAAGAAGCTGTACGGAGAGCGTGCTGCGGAGCAGATCTTGATCCTGGCGCAGGCTGCGTCGAGCGAGATCGCCGACCTGGCGGTCGAGGGGATCGAGGAGACGCTGAGGCGCCGGCATCGGATCTCTGGCGAACGCAAGAACGACTTCGCGATCCACACACAGGATCAGGCGCTCGATTTTTTCAACAAGAGCAGCAAGGTGGCCACATTCGTGCTGGCTGGCGTCGTCAGCATTTCGCTGATCGTCGGCGGCATCGGCATCATGAACATCATGTTGGTCTCGGTGACGGAGCGGACCCGAGAGATCGGCGTGCTCAAGGCGCTCGGCGCAAGGGACAAGGATATTCTGGTCCAGTTCCTGACCGAGGCGATCGTGCTGTCCGGTGTGGGGGGCATGCTTGGCATTGTGTTTGGTGCCGCGGGCAGTCTGGCGATCAGCTATTTCTCGCCCCTCCCGCCGGCCACCATCCCGACCTGGTCGATTGGTTTGGGGTTCGCGTTCTCGGCAGGGGTGGGCGTTTTCTTCGGCATGTACCCCGCTGTCAAGGCTGCACGGCTCCATCCGATCGACGCGTTGCGATATGAATGATGCGAGTGCCCCGGCTCGCTCAGTAGACCACGTGTAGTCCACCGGGGATGACGCGCCAGACAGCCGGCAGGAGGCCGGGCTGCTCACCGTCGACATCGATCCGCACCGGCCGCTCACCGAGCGAGCGGATCGCCACCTCGCTGCCGCGCCAGCAATGGACGAAGCCTCGCGTCGTATGCTCGCCGGCGTAGATCGAGGTCGTCAATCTCAACCCATTGAGCCGGCCACCTTCGATTGCGACCACATCGAGCTGGCCATCGTCCGGTCTGGCTCTCGGAGCGATCTTCATTCCGCCGCCGAAGTAGGAGCTGTTGCAGACCGCGACGGTCAAGGTGGTTCGCTCGGAGACGACCTCTCCGTCGATCGTGATTTCCAGGGGGCTCGAGCGGTAGCCCAGCAGGCTGTGTATCGTCGAGATGAAAAATGTCGCGAAGCCGCCAATCCAGCGGGGGACCGTGTCGGAGCAGGCGACCGCTTCTCCGCTCAGGCCGGCCGATGCGATGTTGATGAAAATTCGCTCGCCGGTTTCGCCGTCGGCGGTCGCGAACTGGACCTGGCCCACGTCGAACGAGCGCGGCGGATGCTTCAGCGCCCTGAGCGCCATCTTCGGATCGCGCGCTAGACCCAGGCCGCGGGCCAGATCGCCTCCGGTTCCGATGGGGAGGAAACCGAGTCGTGCCAGCGGGTACTTGTTCTGGGTGCCCTCGAAGAAGGCCGAAGCGACCTCGGAGTGGGTGCCGTCACCGCCCACCGAGACGACCAGCTCAGCTCCCTCGTCCATCGCCGCGGCCGCCAGCTCGGTCGCGTGGCCGCGATGCGTCGTCTGGCGTACCTCGTAGTGATGAAAGTGCGTCCCCAGCGTGGGCTCGATTTCGCGCCAGCTGCGCGCACAGGCACCTCCACGCGCGGCGGGGTTGACGATGAATACGGGATGGCTCACCGGATCGCCCTTGCGAGCAGCTGTGTCAGGTCGACCACGCGAATCCGCCCGCCATGGGACAGTTGTCGATGGCAGCTGGGGCAGGCCGTGACCAGTGTGCTCTCCGGACCGCCGGTTTCGAGCGCGGCATCGATCCGCTCGTTTGCCATTCGCCGCGCCAGTTTCGGAAAGACGAGTGGCAGCAGCCCGCCTCCCCCAGAGCAGGGTGTTTCGTGGCCGTGGTCCGGCAGCTCGAGTCGGGCGCCTTCAGCGATCACCTGGTCCAGCAGCAGGCGGGGGGCGGTAGGGTCTGCTTGATGTCGAGCCAGGTGGCAGGGGTCGTGAAACAGATGAGTCTCGGTCAGTGATCGCGCGAGGGCCAGGTTGCCGCGTGAGGCCAGATAGCTGGTCAAATGGAGTGAGCGCAGGCCAGTGAAGCGTCGGCGCAGGGTTGTGACCGCTCCCGGACAGGAGGAGATCACGGTGGTCTTCGGTGGTAGCGGCCAGTCGGGGGCGAGGTCCGGTCGGCCGGCGTAGAGCGCGGGTGCGCCGCTGCAGGTGTCGGTCACCAGGTCGTACAGCTGGCCAGCGGCTTCCAAGAGTCGACAGGCTGCCTCGACCACCTCTGGCGTGTGTTCAAGTGTGGCGCAGCCAGGAAAGTAGATCACACCCTTGCGATTGCTGGCTCTCTCGGCGTGTTGCTCACCGAACGGGTTCCCGGTCCGCTCGAGGTTGACGACGAGTCCCTCGAGCGCGGCTGGGGCCATTCCCTCCGCTTGCGCACGAGCGCGGCCCCCCGCAAGCAACTGTCCGGGCTCGATGTCGTGCTTGCAGTAGCGGGTGGCTGCGTTGCAGTCGGTGCAGGCGAAAAGAGAACGCAGCGCCTCGGGAGTTGGAGCTTGAAGGCCGTTAGATATTCGCCGCCAGGTGGTTGCCTTGACGCTGGGAACGTGGGATTCGTCGCCCGAAGCCCGGACCGCAGGGCAGGCGTGCCGGCAGAGCTTGGGGCAGACTGCGCATTTGTTGAGCTGTGCCGGGGGACTGCCGGGCCGAGTGCGGCCGGTGACATCTCCTCCGATCGGCAGGGGGTCGTTCATCGACCTAGCGCTCGTGCCAAACGCGCGCCTGCCGAGATCTCTACTGAATGCTGGGTCGCCTGGCTGGGCACGACGAGTGTCGCCCGCCATGGATCCCGCAGCCAGAGGACGCCGCCAGCGGCCAGGGGCGAAGGGGAGCCGAGCAACTCGGCAGCCAGTCCACTGGCCCAGCGCGCGCTGGGCACGGCGTAGCCGAAGGGGGTCTGGCGCCATTCGAACAGCGACGAAAGCCGTGTGTCTGGTGGCGCGGTCGGCGGGTCCTCGGGGGTGGTCTCGCGATCTCCGACCAGCTGGATCCAGGGTGTTTCTCCCGCTTTCACTAGCAGCCGTCCGCTGACCAAGGGCAGATCCCCAGACGCGATCCGTCGCAGCAGGGTCAGGCCCTCGTCGACGGACTGGAGCTGCCGCCATCGAGTCCAGTGCGCCTCATGCCGGGTGAACGCCAGTGTGACACGCGTGGCCAGCCGAGTGGAGAGCCCGATCCCACGAAAGAACCCGGCGAAGTCGGGCCCGGCAGCGCGTCGCGGTGCAGGTCGGATGTGAAACGGGACGCGATCTTGGACGGTCAGACCTTCTATTCCACGGATCTGCTCCCCTGCGAGTCCGAAAGGGCCAGGGAGTGGAGGAACCTCGCCGGCTAGTACAGCCTGGAGCGGCCAGCAAGGAAGATGCCACGGGTGGGGCAGCAGCGCCCCGCCAGCGGCTTCCAGCAGGTCGGCTGCTTCGCTGGAGCCCAGTCCGACCGGTGACTCGATCAACAGGGTGTCCGCACGCAGCGACGCGGGCGGCCCCCAGGCCTGGCGCAGCGGGAGCGCATCTTCGGACATCTCGGACGGCCCGGTTGCCAGCCGGATGCCCAGCCGTTTGGACATCGTGGCGATTCTGCACAGATCAGCCGGGGCTTCGCAGGTGATTGCTTGCTGGCCGTTGCGGACTGGCAGCCCGAGGGCGGCCACCCGCTGTAGGAATGCAACGGTCGTGATCGAGGTGCAGCAATCGGCCTGTCGTGGCTCGGGTAACACGATTGGCAACCCCAGCTTTCCCGGGTTGGCGATGCCGGCCGGATCGAGATGGCGCTTGGCCGCTTCGAAGAGGGGGAAGGCGCTACCGTATTCGTCTCGCATCCAGGGGGCCTTGAGCAGCCCCACACCGTGATGGTGGGCGATCGTCCCGCCGGCGAGTACCGTCGCGTCGAGCCCCGCCTTCCAGGCCGCATCATAGTGGCGCTGGAGTTGTCCATGCGAACCTGCGGAGGCGGTGAAGCTGAAGTAGATCGAGCAGCCTTCTGGGTAGGCGTGAGAGAAGTGCGCCAGCACCATCGCGTGGGGACTGACTGCGCGGCGCACCGAGTAATACAGTGGCATCAGCCGATCCCACGGCGCCGCGACCTCCATCGTGTCGAGCATCGCGCGGCGCGGGTAGACGTGCGAGGCCTTGTAGCTGATCGCATACCTCGTGTGCCACCAGTGTTCCCCCGGACCAGGCCCCAGGTCCCGGCCGCCGAACTTCTCGGTGAGCTCGCGGGCTCGGCGTATGCCCTCGTCCGCCGATGCGGTTGCCCCTTCGAATCCCAGGACCAGCAAGGCTCCCCGCGCCAGGCGGGGACCGAGGCGGTTGATCAAGCGGTAGCTTCGCAGGAACAGGTGGATCAGCAGGTTGTTGACCGGCCGGTGTTGCTCGACCAGCCGCGAGACCAGCCCCGGTGGGGCGTTCGGGTCGGTCTTGACCCCGGCCAGCAGCGTGTCCAGTTCGTCATACAGCCGCACTGCCGCGGGGCGCCAGCCCTCGGCCATGATCTGGCGAATCGTTTGGGCCCCGGCCTCGACATCCGGCATCAACAGGCCGATAAACCGGCGGGCTTCGGGGCGGCTGTGTACCCGCATCGTGCCCTCGACGAAGCTGCCGAGAGTGCCTTCGCTGCCGAGTAGGAGCGTGGCTAGCGGGATCTCGCCCGCCCGGTCAGAGGTGGTCTGCAGGGTGGTGATTTCGCCATCCGGGAGAACCACCCGGCAGGCCAGGGTCATGTCTTCGAACTTGCCGTACCGGGTGGAGAGTTGGCCGGCGCTGCGCGCCGCCAGATATCCTCCGACAGTAGAGCAGTAGATCGAGCTGGGAAAGTGGCCGAGGGTCAAGCCCTCAGCAGCGAGCCGCCGCTCGAGCCACTCCCCGATCACGCCCGCCTCGGCCTCGACGGTGCGGTGGGCACGGTCGGCCGGCGCGATCCTGCTCAGTCGCTTGAGGTCGATCGTGATCCCCCGGCGCAGCGGGAGGGTTCCCCCACAGACTCCGCTGCCCGCACCGTATGGCACCACGGCTACGCCTGTGCGGGTGGCGTAGCGATAGATCGACGAGATCTGCTCGGCGCTCTCGGGCCAGCAGACGACCTCTGGGCCGGCTGGCTGTCTGGCGCTATAGGCCATCAGGTTTGTCCGGGGCCAGAGGTCGCGAGCGTAGGCCGCGCGGGTGGCCGGATTGTCCGAGACCTGGGCGCGACCGAGAAGCCTCCGCAGGTCTCGCAGCAGCGGGGACGCAGTGGACACTCACCTATTCTAGCAGGGAGGTGAACAACTAGGCGATTGGTCTACGATGAGATTCTCGATCAGCGTCGCGGCCGCCGTGCCCAAGACGTGACGACGCTGGTCTGCTGGAGCGGTGCAGGCAGGCATGCTCGTGGGGCCGCAGGCCTACGAAGCTCACACTCAGCGGCCGGCTGGCCGCTTGCCGGATGCCGGCTTGCGGGATCCCTTGGCTTCGGTGTTCTTCTGGGCTGCGCGAACGGCCTGCCGTCGCGCCATCTCGCCTCGGATGTTACGTGCAAAGGAGGGCATGTTGGCGGTTGCGAAGAAACGCAGAAGCCGAGGCGACAGCCCTCTCAACTCCACGTCGTTCTGGTACTGGATCAGAGTCCGTTGCTTACCGATGGGTGTGAAGCGCCAGAACCCCTGAGATCGCTTGATCTTCGAAGGATGTTTTGCATGGGGCACCATCTTCCACGAGAGCCCGCGCCGGTTCTTGTCGAACGTGTCGAGGGACACCCACTGCAGGGAGATCCAGCCAAAGCTGCCCTGGTAGTAGACCCGGGCGTCCTTGGCTGTTCGTTTCAGGACCCGGCAGCGCTTGAGGTTGGAGTAGAGCCTCAACTGGCCGGGGTAATCGGTGACCAGCTCAAACATCTCCTGGGGTGTGGCGCGGATCACGAAATAGCCTCTCAGCACGGTGCGCTTCCCGTCCTTGACGGGCCGGCTGATGGTGTCGCCGGCCTCGATACGTTCCCACTGCTTGGCTGTCAGGCCCAGCCGTTGATGGAGCGGTTTGGGTTGTTCGTCGGCTGCCGCTCTGCCGGCCCAGGCCAGGAGGATCAGTAGCAGGCAGGATGTTCGAGACATCCGGTCCATTCTACCCTTTGGGCGGGCCAAAAGGACGATTTGCCGCGGGGTGACTCACGCGGCACGTCCGGTCGGTCCTCATCTTTTTTCTGGGGATTCCAGCTGGATCGCCTCGAGCAGTGCCTGCAGGTGCGCCTGGTCGTCGGCGTGCCGGGGGTGGCGCCCAAGCTGGATCAACAGGGAGCCGGCACCGTGTTCGACGACGTACATCGGCAGCCATCCTTCCAGCTTCCAGGTCGGCTTGTTCCCGATCCCGGTCTTCAGCTTGCGAGAGGTGGCATGCTGCCGAGACTTGAGGATCAGCTTGGGGTGGGTGTCCCAGGTGCGGACCGTCAGGTGCAGGCCCCGCTGGTGGCGAAATGTGATCCGGCCGATCGTGTGTGTCGTTTCGGCTCGCCAGCCTGCAGGTAGCGTGAGCCGTATACCGATCAGCGGATCGCCGAACTGCTTTCCCTCGAGCCGGGCCAGGACTCGGGCCTCGCTGATCGACAGTTCTGTAGTCTTGAGCTTGAGTTTGCTGATCTGGCTCGTCACGGGGTGGGTCGAGAGAGCTCCGCGGCGGACCCAGGTCGTGCGGTCGTACTCCTTGGTGGCATTCTGTTTCCAGAACAAGATGTATCGCGGGTCGGAGCCGATCGAGTTGAGCACGCAGTCGACGTGGATCCACTCCTGGCCCAGCCAGACCTGGGACCAGGCGTGGGGGCCGCCGGCACGTCCGAGAAAGACGTACCCCGAGCACTGCTTGACCGGGATTCCCAG
This sequence comes from uncultured Planctomycetota bacterium, assembly GCA_964486115.1. GTDB lineage: Bacteria > Planctomycetota > JACQVV01 > JACQVV01 > CAZANL01 > CAZANL01. The sequence goes on along the minus strand of CAZANL010000029.1, from coordinate 6,616 downwards.
GCTGCGGGCGAAGGAATCGAATAGCAGGGCATGCTCGGAGCAGTCTCCGCTCATCGTGGCCAGGGTGGTGATGGCGGTCTGGTTGCCGACAGCGGTGTACTGCTTTTTCAGGTTTACGTGTATCCACTCGGCCAGCTTGCGAACGACCCGCAAGCTGTTTCGCTCCTTCCCGATGATCTGCAGCGCCTTGCGCTTGATCTGCGAGGCATCGCTCTGGCGAATCGCGTCCGCCTCGAGGAACGGCTTGTGCTGCGTCACCTGGTAGCCCAGCTCGGGGAACTTGGTCTGCGAGAATCGGCGGGGTTTGAGCTTGAGCGTGTAACGGCTCGGGTCCTGCTGACCGTAGACGGTCTGATATTCGTTGTCCTTGAAGATCGGCATTCCCTTGTAGCCCCTGACGTGGAGCGTCATCGTCACCTCGTCGAGCAGGGTGTAGTTGGGCAGCGCGGTGTTGATCCGCAACTTGTCCTGGAAGATCGCCGCCTGAACTGGCAGATCCTTGGCCGAGGCCTCTGACTCGACCACCATCCGCAGGTTGCCCGCGGTGAGCTCCTTGACGATGCCCTCCGTGTCGAGCTTTGCAGTGTAGGCGCCAAAGGCGATCACGACCCCGCGCTGCTTGCCATCCGCACCGGTCGTCCCCTCCGAGACGACGCGCAGCGTTCGCTCGTTTTCCTTGGGGACTCCGAGGAGAAGCTCGCGGAAGGTGTGGGTGAACCCCTTGCGCAAGCGGCCCTGGCGGTAGAGTCGCTGGAACAACAGGTCGTTGGAGCCGATCACGGGGTGGGTCACCTCGAGTTGCTTGGTGGTCGTTCGCCCTTCGAGTCGGGTGCGGAAGGTGTAGCGGCTCTTCAGCCGCGTGACCAGCACCTGAGTCGTCCGCCCGGCTTCGCGAGTTGACAGCTGGATCGAGCGGACGACGAAGTTGTCGTCCATCTCGGCGACGAAGCTCATGCTACTCTCGTAGACCTTCCTGGTCAGTGCGCTGGCAGAGCGGCTGCGGTAGTCCTCCCGCATGCGGTAGCCGTCGGGCAGCTTGGTCCCGGTCAGATGACCCCAGCCGATCTTGGCAGTGCCCCGGTACCGGCTGAACCAGACATCGATGACCCGATTGCTGGCCGGTTTGGGGGTCCGTGTGGTGATCCCGGGGGCTGGCTCGCGGGTCTGCCTGGAGCTGACTGTTTGTTTGTTGGAGGGCCTGGTGCCGGGTTTCGAAGAGGCAAGCGGCCGGGTTTGCACCCCGGGAGAGGGAGGGGGCTCTGAACGGGGTTGAGGATGGGGGAGGGCTTCTTGCTGGGGCCCGGGTGCTGGCCTGGAATTCCGGTGCTTCACTGGTGTCGCGGAGGTCTGATCACCGGTCGGTATGGTCTCCTGCCAGTCCCCCGAAGGCAGGAGGTAGAACAGGATGCCAGCCGCAACCGCGAGGCTGGCTATCAGGACTAGCTCAAACCGGCGCATGTCGTTCATTCGCCCTCCATTCTTGGAATGTACTATAATGCCGCAATGCTGACCAACGACCAGCCGGAAGATCCGCGTACGCTCGGTATCCTCGAGCGAGCGAGGGGCGGCGACGGGGCGGCCTACGACGAGCTGTTCAGTTATGTCGCCGACCGCGCCCTGCTGTTCATTCGCATTCGCCTGGGTGCCGGACTGCGGCAGAAGCTGGAGCCGATGGACGTCCTGCAAGAAGCGTATCTGGATGCTTTTCAGTCGATCGCTCGCTTCGATTATCGTGGGCCTGGGTCGTTCGCTCGCTGGATCTGCCGTATCATCGAGAACCGCATCCGCGGCCAGGCGGATCACTTCGGTGCCCGGAAGCGCCAGCCACCCGGCGGGTTGATGCATGTCTCGGAGGTACTCGACCGTGCGCGCGCTCACGGAACAGGGCCCGCCACGGCGTTCCGGCGGCTCGATACTCGCGAGCGGCTGTCCGAGGCCATGGGTCAGCTCGACGAAGCGGAGCGCCAGGCTCTTTTGTTGCGCTTCTTTCAGGAGCGCACGATCGACGAGATCGCCGAGGACATGGGCAAGAGCCCGTCGGCTGTCGGTCGCCTGTTGGGTAAGGCAACCGCTCGCCTGGGCGTTCTGATGAGGCCAGCCGAACCACCCCCGCAATCCTGATTGGGGCAAGGAGATAGAGATGCGCCAAGTCCTGCTGTTCCTGCCATTCATACTCGTGTTGCTGCGACTGGTTCCGGTCGCGGGCGACCAGTCCGCGACCAAGGAGGCCCTGCTGCTCAGGCAGCCAGCCATCTCGGCGAAGCACATCGTCTTCGTCAGCGCCAGCGATCTGTGGGTCGTCCCGCTGAAGGGGGGGGCGGCGCGGCGTTTGACCAGCCATCCCGGTAGCGAGTACAGTCCGCGGATCAGCCCCGATGGCCAGTGGGTGGCCTTCAGTGGCGGGTACGAGGGCAACACCGATGTGTACCGGATTCCGATCGCAGGTGGCACTCCGCAGCGACTGACCTGGCACCCCGGGCGGGACCGAGTTCGAGATTGGCATCCCGACGGCAAGCGGATCCTCTTCTCCAGCCGACGTGCGAGTGGGGTCTCGGTCGACCGACTGTTTCTGGTCTCGGTCAACGGTGGGACGCCGTCGCCGCTGAAGATCCCCAAGGTCTATCACGCCTCATACAACCACGATGGGAGTCGGCTGGCCTACACACCGGTTCCCGACGCCTTCCGCAGCTGGAAGCGTTATCGGGGAGGGCGCACCACGCCGATCTGGATCTACGACCCGAGGACGCACGAGGTGGAACAGGTGCCCCACGAGAACGCGTCGGACACCTTCCCGTGTTGGCTTGACGGGCAGGTGTATTTCGCCAGCGACCGGAATGGCCGGATGAACATCTGGCGCTACCGCCCCGGGGCGGGAGGGGTGCCCGAGCGGATCACCAACTTCAAGAACTACGATGTGCGAAACATGTCGACCGGCGGCGGCCGACTGGTTTTCGAGCAGGCCGGTGCGCTGCATCATTACGATCCGGCATCGGGTGCATTCACTCGCTTGCGGATCACGGTCAACAGCGATGGCCTGGCGGCGCGGCCGAGCTGGCAGAGCGTTCGGGGGTTCGTTCGGAATGCGGCGATCTCCCCAAACGGCAAGCGAGCGATCTTCGAGGCGCGGGGTGAGATCATCACCGTGCCCCGCTCCAAGGGGGACTCTCGGAACCTGACGAACTCTCCGGGGGCGCACGAGCGCTCACCGATCTGGTCGCCGGACGGACACCGTGTGGCCTGGCTCTCTGACGAGAGCGGCGAGTACAAGCTGGTCGTCAGCGACCGCCTCGGACGAAAGCCGAAACGCTCCTACGACCTGGGTGGCGGCGGGTTCTTCTACAACCCGATCTGGAGCCCGGATGGCCAAAAAGTAATGTATTTCGACAAGGCCAATCGAATCGCCTATCTGACGCTGAAGACAGGCAAGGTGACCACGGTGGCGCGGGCCCAGGGGTCGCTGGGGGTTGTATATCCCGACATGGCCTGGTCACCCGACAGCCGGTGGATCGCGTTCAGCCGGCGCAGCTCGCAGACCATCTATGATCGGATTGCTCTGTATCAGCTGGCGACGGGGAATACCACGGTGGTGACCGACCAGTTCGGTCTGGCCAGGAGTCCCGCCTTCTCTCGCGATGGAAAACATCTGTTTTTTGCCGCGTCCGTGGGTCAGGGACCTCGGCGCTTCGGCCTCGATATGAACACGTCGATGATGAAGCGATCGAGTTCCAGTCTGTATGTCGCGGTGTTGCGCAAGTCGCAGCCGAACCCGCTGGCTCCTCGCAGTGACGAGGGGGTCACGACAAGCACCTCGGGCAAGCGCTCCGGCAAGAAACCAGGCAAGGGCAAGAAGAAACAGCCAGCCAAGGGCATCGATCTGCAGGGGTTGGATCAACGCATCCTGGCCCTCCCGCTCGGCTCGAGCCGCTACTACGGTCTGGAGTGCACCAAGTCCCGGTTGCTGTTCATCGATAGACCGGAGGGAGGGGCCGCGCAGCTCAAGCGATTTGATTTCGATTCGCGCAAGGCGACGCTGGTCAAGTCGGGCGTCAGTGGGTTTGTCGTGGCGCAGGACGGGAAGAGCATCCTGATCCGCACCGGCAGCAGCTACTCGGTGACCGATGAGCTGGGCAAGGTCGTGCGCAGCTTCAAGATCGATTCGGTCAAGGTGCGGGTCGATCCGAGCAAGGAGTGGCCGCAGATCCTGCGCGAGGTCTGGCGTATCCAGCGAGACTACTTCTATGACAAGAATATGCACCATGTCGACTGGCCGGCGATGTGGTCTCGGTACAGCGTCTTCCTACCGCATCTGCGCCACCGGAACGATCTCAACATCTTGATCGCGGAGATGATCGGAGAGCTGTGTTGTGGCCATGAGTACGTCGGCGGGGGGCAGATGCCTCGGGTCCAGCGGGGCATGTCGGTGGGACTGCTCGGCGCCGACTATTCGCTCGACCGAGGGCGCTTTCGGATCGCGCGGATCTATCGGGGCCAGAACTGGAACCCGGGTCTGCGCGCGCCGCTGACCGAGCCGGGCGTCGACGCTCGCGAGGGAGACTATCTGATCTCGGTCAATGGCCGGCCGCTGACGTCGCGAGACAACATCTATGCCGCGTTCGTCAACAAGTCAGGACGGCAGGTCGAGCTGGTGTTCTCGAGCCAACCAGACGGGAGCTCTTCGCGAAAGATGACGGTGGTGCCTGTGTCCAGCGAGAGTCGTCTACGACAGCGTTCCTGGATCGAGCGCAATCGTCGGCTGGTCGAGAAGCTATCGGGTGGGCGGCTGGCCTACGTCTACATGCCCGACACCGGCGGTGGTGGGATGGCTGCCTTCAACCGGGACTTCTACAGCCAGCTCGGCAAGGACGGGCTGGTTCTGGACGAGCGGTACAATCGCGGAGGCAAGGTGGCCGACTATGTGATCAACGTGCTCTCGCGCCAGCCGATGTGCTACTGGATGAACCGTGAGGAGTGGCTGGGTCGCACGCCGTTCGGCACGATGACCGGGCCCAAGGTGATGGTGATCAACGAGCGGGCCGGCTCGGGCGGCGACGCGATGCCCTGGCTGTTTCGGCGGGCCAAGCTGGGCCAGCTGGTGGGCACGCGGACCTGGGGCGGCCTGGTCGGAGTCTCGGGCTATCCGAAACTGGTCGATGGGGGGAGCGTGACCGCGGCGAGCTTTGGCATCATCGATACGAACGGCAACTGGGCTGTCGAGAACGTCGGGGTAGCGCCCGACGTCGAGGTGGTCGAGTGGCCCAAGGAGGTGATTGCCGGCCGGGACCCCCAGCTCGAGAAAGCGATCGAGATCGCCATGGCAGGGCTCGAAAAGCGCTCGGCTCTCAAGCTGCCGAGCTACAAGCCACCCAGCAAGCGATGAGAAGCGGTTTCTTGCTGATGCTGGCCTGCTGGCCCTTGTTCTTCGGTTGTGGTGAGTCTTCGCCGCCGCCCGAGAAGCCTCGGCCCGAGAAGGTCGCGTTACCGGAACCGCCGATCGAAGAGGACGACACTGTACCGCTTTTCCACGCCAGGCACCTGTCGACCAAGGAGCTGAAAGTCGGCACAGGTGACCCCGTGGGAGAGAATGCGGTCGAGCTCGTGGTTCAGCTGAAGGGGCGCCTGACGGGGGGGCATGTCTTCAAGGACACGCGCCAAGAGGGGCGCCCGCTGACGTTTCGTCCGGGTCGCGGAGAGGTGGTGGTCGGGCTCGAACGGGGCGTGAGGGGTATGCGAGTCGGCGGCAAGCGGGAGGTGGTGGTCCCGCCCGAGCTGGGGTTCCGCGAGAAAAAAGTAGGGCGAGTCCCCCCGTTCTCCACCCTGGTCTACGAGGTGGAGCTGATCCGGTTCAAGTAGTGTCCAGCGGGGCGCGGCGATGGGTGTCGAGCGCACTCTCGGGGTGTCTGTTGCCGGGGGTGGGCCGGCGCAGGGGCCGCGAGCCTCGCTCACCAAGCTTCGGTTACTCCTGCTGCTTCTTCTTTTTGAGCTCGAGCGCCTGTCCCAGCCCCTTGTCACGCACGACCTGCAGCGAGAGCCGGAAGGGCGTCAGCTTGTAGAATCGTCGAGCGTGACGTCGCAGAGCCCTGGCGTCGATTCGGCAACCGAGTCCCGGCTGTTGAGGAACAGCGACTCTCCCGTCTGTCACCATGATCGGCTCGTCGAGCAAAGCGTCGCGCGCCGCGGGAATCCAGCCCGGTGGATCGTAGGGGTATTCGATCGGCAGCGTCGTCCCGGAGGCGGCCGCGAGGTGTAGGTTGGCCAGCAGTCCGATGTCGTTGGTCCAGGTGTGTGGCGTGAATCCCAGTCCCTCCTTCGCACAGCGTCGGTAAGTGCGCACCGCGTCGCTGACGCCAGTGAATGTACAGTCCGGCTGGTATGTGTCGTACGAGCTCTGCTCGAAAAATCGCTCCAGAGCGGTCCAGCCGGATGCCAGCTCCCCCCCCGGCGATCGGCACCGAGCTGGCCTGGCGTAGCCGGGCCAGCTCAGCCGCGTTGTCCGCATCGAGGGGCTCCTCGATCCATGCCAGCTCGTGCTCCTCCGCCGCCCGAGAGAAGGCGGCTGCCCGCTCCAGGTCCCACGGGACCGTGCGCTCGATCAGCGACACCGGCCAGCCCTGGTTTG